>JADLCW010000465.1 GCA_020847015.1 Thermomicrobiales bacterium
CCCGGCGCTGCCGGCGCTGCTGCTCTCCAGCGACGAGGGGCGACCGGTGTACGCCCGGATGGGGTTTTTGCCGCTGCTGCGCTGGACCTACTGGTCGCGCCGGCGCTGACCCGGAGACGCCTCATGGCGGCCTCCGAACCAGCGCGGGGCCGCACGAGGCGGGAGATCACCGACCGGATCATGACCGGGGCCGACGCCGGCGCGGAGCCGCGCACTGGGCGGGACGCGCTGGTTCCCCGCACGCTGGCTGCCGTTTTCGGCCGGGGGCCGCGACCCGGGGGCGGGAGAGCGACCGGCTGCCGCTCCACCCCCAAGCGCGGCTAGCGCGCCTGCATGAGGCGGATCATCGGTTTGCGAGGGCGGGCCATGGCGTCCTTGGCCAGTTGCGCCCCGACCCGCTGCGCGACATGGTGGAAGGCCTGCGCGGTGGCCGATGCCGGGTGGCTGACGACCACCGGCACGCCCTCGTCGCCGCCGGCGCGCACGTGCGGTTCGATGGGAATCTCGCCCAGCAGCGCCACGTCGTGCTCGGCGGCGACGCGCCGCCCGCCGCCTTCCCCGAAGATGTTGGTGCGCTCGCCGCAGCCGGGGCAGATGAACCCGCTCATGTTCTCGACGATGCCGATGACCGGGGTTTTCACCTCCTCGAACATGCGCAGCCCCTTGACCGCGTCCGCCAGGGCCACCTCCTGCGGGGTGGTGACGATCACCGCGCCGGAGATGGGAATCTTCTGCACCAGCGTCAACTGCACGTCGCCGGTGCCCGGCGGCAGATCGAGCACCAGATAGTCCAGCTCGCCCCACACCACGTCGTTCAGAAACTGGTTGATCAACTGGGCCACCAGCGGACCGCGCCAGATCAGCGCCTTGTTCGGGTCCAGCAGGAAGCCGATGCTCATCACCTTCACGCCGTGCGCTTCCAGCGGCACGATCTTGCCGTTCTGGACGGCCGGTTTGGCATGCGCGCCCATCATCAGCGGGATGCTGGGACCGTAGACATCGGTGTCCAGCAAGCCGACCTTGGCTCCCGCCTGAGCGAGCGCCACGGCCAGATTGGCGGCCACCGTCGATTTGCCGACGCCGCCCTTGCCGGAAGCCACCGCGATGGTGTTTTTCACCCCGGAGATCGGTTCGGCGTCCGCTTTGCCGCGTCCGCTGGGGCGGACCCGCTGCATCCAGGTCACCTCGGCCGAGGCGACCCCCGGCAGCGCGGTCACCGCATCCACGATCTCCTGCTCCAGTTGCCCCTTGTAGGGCGCGCTGGGGTACAGCAGATCGACATGAAGTTTGACGTGCGAATTCTCGATCTCGACCGCCTGCACCATTTTCAGATCGGTCAGCGAGCGGAGCACCTCCGGCTCCTGCACCGCCGACAACGCCGCCAATACCTGTTCCTTGGTCACATCGCTTCGGTCATCCATATGGGGGACCTCGATTCCTTTCTCAATCCCCGCGCCGCGACGGCGCAGGGTTCCTGCTACGCTCAAGTGTACTCGCGCGCAATCGTCGCGCTTTCGCGAAGCGGCGCCGATGCGCCGGCCGCCGGTGGTCCCAGATTTTCGGCCAGCGCCTGCGCCGCGGCGGCATCGAGATGGCGCAGCGCCACCACGCTCCCCGCCCCCCGCGAGGCCAGCCGGGCCACGAAGGTGGCCAACCCGGCGCGGCGGGCGAACAGCGTCTGGCGCACCTCGCGCTCTTGCAGCCGGCGCAGCGGGGCCACCGTGGTGCGCCGCGTCAGCCCGCCCTCGCGCGCGATCAGCCGGCCGCGATCGAGCAGCCAGCCGGTGTCGCGGTAGCCGAGCGCGCCGTCCAGCAGCGCCAGCGGGGCGAACACGGTCAACGCCAACCCCCACCA
This sequence comes from Thermomicrobiales bacterium, assembly GCA_020847015.1. Taxonomy (GTDB): domain Bacteria; phylum Chloroflexota; class Chloroflexia; order Thermomicrobiales; family UBA6265; genus CADCWF01. The sequence goes on from JADLCW010000465.1 coordinate 1,856, forward strand.
CCACGCGACGCCGGGCAGCAGGCCGGCCACGACGATGCCCAGCGCCACGGCCGCCGCTCCGTCGCGTAGCGGCTGCCCCAGATAGCGCGAGCGCGCGCGCGGTGGTGGTCCGGTCAGCGGCGGCAGCGGATCGGGCGGGGCGAAGATGGGCGCGGCGGCGGCGATCAGCGCCGGAGCCGCGGCGGTGGGCAGCAGCGGGAAGAGCACCCCGCCTTCCGCCGCGCGACCGCCCCACCCCGCGCTTTCGAAGCGCAGTTCGGCCAACCCGAAGGGGCGGCGCAGCGGTCCTTCCCGCACGCTCACCCCTTGCAGCCGGTCGATGGGGATGGAGCGCCGCTGGCGATCCAGCAACCCGTGCTGCACGAGCAGCCGATCGCCGTCGCGACGCAGTTCGAACCCGCTCCAGGTCAGCACCGCGCCGGCGATGGCCAGCAGCCAGGCGACGACCGCCGCCGCGAGCAGCGCCGCGGCCAGTCCCCGCCCGCCCAGCCCGGGGGCTACGTCCACCAGCCGCCGTCAGAGCGGCTGGGGCAACAGTTCGTCGAGGACGCGCACGGCGAAGGTGGCCAGCGCCAGCGCCGAGCCGATCCGCACCCCGACCACGCCGAAGATGCGTTGCAGCGTGTGCAGAAACGCGCCCGGTTGCAGGCGGGAGGCATCCGCACCCCGACCACGCCGAAGATGCGTTGCAGCGGGGTTTCGGTGATGTCCCACCCCGCCCAGAGCAGCGCGGCGAGCAGCGGCGCGGGCGCGAGCCAGTCCGGCGCGATCGCGACCCGGCGCAGCAGCCAGACGGCGAGCGCGGCGAGCGCCAGCAGGGGGATGGCCGACAGCGCCGCTTCGGCGCGCCACAGGGTTTTGGCGCGGGGATCGAGTCGGTTGGCGGGGGGGTCTTTCACGCGGCGGCCTCGCGCGCTGCGCGCGGGCGAGTCGGGCGAACC
>JADLCW010000466.1 GCA_020847015.1 Thermomicrobiales bacterium
AGGATCTGGCAGGCCTGCTCGCGGCAGTCGTTGGGAACGGTCACGTCCGGCTGCAATTCCTCCCAGACGGCGTGCATCGCGCACCGGCGAGCGACCGCGCCTGGGTGATTCAGGTCGCCCGGGCGGATAGTTTATCAGGCAAACAACAATTAGCCAATGCTAAACTCTCCGACCGCCAACACCCCTTGGCGCGCAATCGCCCGCGCCGGACATGCGCGATCCGGTGCGGGCGGCGAGCGCGCCGGTTCAAGTGGCGATCAGCCGGCCGCGGCGGCCGGATCGCTGCCCGCCGGCGTCGGTCCCAAGTCAAACTCCCGCGCCATCGCCGCCACCACCCGGGTTCGATCGTCCGGCTCCGGCAGCATGGTGGTGAGCATGATCTCGTCGGCGCCCGATTCGTCGGCCAGCGCCGCGACCTGCCGGTGCACGGCCGCCGCATCGCCGGCAATGTAGTTGAGCGGCAGCGCCGCCAGCAACGCGCGCTCGTCGGGGGTGAATCGGTAGGCCACCGCTTCCTCCCGGGTCGGATATTGCCCCAGCTTGCCGGTGCGCAGTCGCAACAGCAGCAGGTCGTTCACCTTCGCCAGTTCCGCCGCCTGTTCGGCTGTTTCACCAACGGCGACCGAAACGGTGAGGATCGCGTACGGCTCCGGATAGCGCGCGGAGGGGATGAAACGCTCGCGATAGGCGCGCAGCGCGGGTACAGCGGCGGCCCGGTTGATATGGGCGGCGAAGGCGAACCCCAACCCGACCTCGGCCGCCAGCACGCTGCTGAAACCGCTGGAACCGAGCAGCCACACGGGCGGCAGATTGACATCGGCCGGCACCGGGGTGATGGCCCGGAAGGGATGGTCGACGGGGAAGGCGGCATCGTCGAACGCGAGTAGTTCGGCCAGTTGATCCGGGTAGTCGTCGGCGCTCATCGCCTCGCGCGAGCGGCGCATGGCGAAGGCGGTCAAGGTGTCCGTGCCCGGAGCGCGCCCCAGCCCAAGATCGATCCGCCCCGGATGCAGCGCCTCCAGCAAGCGGAACGCTTCCACAACGCGCAGCGGCGCATGGTTGGGCAGCATCACCCCGCCGGCCCCGATTTTCATCCGCTCGGTGTGATCCGCCACGTGGGCGATCATGATTTCCGGCGAACCGCTGGCCAGGCCGGCGGTGTTGTGATGTTCGGCGAACCAGTAGCGGTGGTAGCCGAGCCGGTCGGCCAGTTGCGCCAGCTCGACCGACCGCCGCAGCGATTCGTGCGTGTTGGACCCGGCGACCACCGGAGCCAGATCGAGAAATGAAACAGGACGGACAGGCGGCATCGATGCATCCTCCCAAAGAGCGAACGTGCGTGCAGGCAGCCCCGACGCGGACGACTGGTCGCGCGCCGGGCGTCAGCGCGCCGCGAGACGCTCGGCGGCGACGATCTCGCGCACGGCGGGGACGACCTCCTGGCCGAATGTCTCGATCGTGGCGACGTCGTCCGCCATCAGGAGAAACCCGGTGATGCCGTAGTCGAGCGTGATGCCGGCGAGTTCTTCGGCCCACTGGTGGGGCGGTCCGACCAGCAGCGAGCGCCCCTCCCGCGTGAACTGACCGCCGATGTTCAGCAGCCGGCGAATCGCGGCGGGATCGCGCCCGGCCGCGGCAGCCCCTTCGTCGATGCGCGCATTCATCCCGGCCAGATCGGACGGCCCGCCGGGCAGATAGGACAGCGAAGGCAGCCAACCGTCGGCGGCGCGCCCGACGAGATGCAGCAGGCGTGGTTTGTAGGCGCCCACCCAGATGCCGATGTCGTGGGCCGGCCGCGGACCGCGCTTGGCTCCCCAGACCCGATAGTGCTCGCCAGCGAAGCGCACCCCGCCGCGCGTATCGGCGTCCCAGAGCTGCCGGATGATGGCGATCGCCTCCTCCAGCGCCGCCACCGACTGACCCGGCGTCAGTCGTCGGCCGCCCATGCCTTCGATGGCGTCCCAGAAGCTGCCGGTTCCCAGTCCCAACTCGAAGCGGCCGCCGCTGAGCAGATCGAGACTGGCGGCGGCGCGCGCCAGCACCGCCGGCTGCCGCAGCGGCAGGTTGAGCACGTTGCCGGCAATGCGGATGCGACTGGTGCGCGCGGCGACATAGGAGAGCAGCGTCCACGTATCGAGAAAGGTTGGTTGGTAGGGGTGATCCTGAAACGTCGCCAGATCGAGTCCGACCCGCTCGGCGGCGATCGCCAGATCGACGGCGTGCCTGGGCGGCTGCGCGACGGGGGTGATGAAGGCTCCGAACAAGAGATCGTCGTGAGGATGGGTCATGCAAGATTCCTTGGTGTCGGCGAATTGCGGCCGTGGGTCAGCGGGGGATCGGTTGCGGCGCGATATTGAAGTTGTCGCGGAACACGTTGTCGGGGTCGTAGCGCGCTTTCAGATCGCGCAGGCGGGCGAGCGTGCGCGGGGGAAAGGCGTCGTGCAGCCGCTCGATGCCGCGATCGGTTTCGAAGCTGAGATACAGACCGGAGAAGTGATCGCGCAATTCATCCCACAACGGGTCCAGCCGACGCCGACTGGCCCCGAAGGCCCCGATCTGGAAATTGGCCGCGCGATTGGCGTAGGCGGTCGCGTCCGGGGCCACATCCGCCACGGCGCCGCCGACGGCTCGAATCTGAAAGAAATAGGTTGCGCCGCTGCCGATCAGGCGAGCCGACGCGGCGGCGACATCCGGGGTGATATGCGTCACCAGCCCGGAGTGGCCAATCGGCTCGCCGCGATCGGTGTAGTGCTCCCCCTGCGCGTTGGCCATGACGCTGGCGTAGGTCGTCACGCTGACGCTGGCGTCATAGAGCGGCCCGATTTCGGCGAGCGGTTGCAGGCGGGCGACGATGATCTCCGGATCGCCGCTGTCGATCATCGCCATCACCTGCGCGATCGGCGGTTGCCCGGCGCGCGGCGCGCCCATGACGAATTGCGCGGTGAGATCGCGCGGGGACGCTTCGACCGCCGCGCCCCAGCGCTGCAACAAGCCGACGGTGTCGCTGGCGTCGAAGATGAGCTGCGCCCAGCCGATATTGCCGATCTCGTTCGCTTCGAACTCGAACGATGTCACGATGCCGAAGTTGGCTCCGGCTCCGCGCACCGCCCAGAACAGATCGGCATGGTCCTCGTCGTCGGCGCGGACGACCGCACCGTCGGCGAGCACCATCTCGACGGCGCGCAGGCGGTCGATCGTCAACCCGTGGGCGCGGGCCAACCAGCCGACACCGCCGGCGGTCGCCAATCCGCCGACGCCGACCCCGCCGTAGTCGCCCGAACTCAACGCCCAGCCTTGCGGGGCCAGCGCCGCGGCGACATCCATCCAGCGCGCTCCCGGTCCGATGCGCACGCGGCGAGCCGCCGGATCGAGCGTTTCGATCGCGTTCATCCGCGCCAGGCTGATGACGATGCCGCCATCGTTGGTCGAGCGGCCGCTGATGCCGTGGCCGCCGCTGCGGACGGCGAGCGGCAGATCGGGGTGGGCGCGCGCGAAGGCGAGCGCATCGACCACGTCGGAGACGGTGGCCGGACGCAGCGCCAACCCCGGCGCGCCGCCCCGGAAGTAGGTCGAGCGCACGCGCGGATAGGCGATGTCGCCCGGTTCGACCGCGCTCTCCGCGAGCGAGACCGGGATCGCATCGTAGGCGATGCCGGCGCGGCGTTTGGCCCGCGCCGCCGCGCGCCGAATGCGCGGCCCGGCAAAGGCTCCGGGCAGCGCGCGTTCGGCCGCCGCGCGGAGCGCCGGGGCGACTTCGCGGGCGAACTGCTCCAGCATCGCCTCGTCGTCGGTCATCAGGATGAAGGTGCTGACGCCATCCTCGA
>JADLCW010000467.1 GCA_020847015.1 Thermomicrobiales bacterium
CCGGGCGCGCTCCAGCTCTACCGCACGCCCCACAAGCAGGTGCTCAACTTCCCGACCAAGCGCCACTGGCGCCACCCGTCCCGGCTGGATGACATCGAAGCCGGGCTGCGCACCTTCGCGGCATCCTGGGCCAACCATGGCATCGCCAGCGCCGCCTTCCCGCTACTTGGTTGCGGCAGCGGCGGGTTGGACTGGGAAACTCAGGTGCGCCCGCTGATGGAGCGCTGGCTCGCTCCTTTGCCGATCCGTTGTCTCATCCATGTTCCCGGCAGCGACCGCGCCGCGCGCCGCGAAACCGAGCGCACCCGCGCCTGGCTCCGAGGGGAGCCGGTCGTGCTCGAGTATGCCGCGTTCCGCGATAGGTTGATCGTCGCTGCCGAGCGACTCGCCGGGTGGCTGGTGGGCGAAACGGACGGGTTGGCGATCGCGCCAACGGGCGCGTCCGCCGAGTCCGTGCGGGCAGATGACTGGTTCGACATGTGGCGCACGTTGCGCGCGATCGGGTTGCTGACCGGTGATGATTTGCCGCCGAGTCTCGCGCCGCACGCCGGCGCCGCGTTCGATCTCCTCGGTGCGGTCGAGAGGCTGCTTCCGGCGCGGGCTATTTCCATCTCGCCAGCCATGCCGTACGATGCGCGCTCGACGACGGAGTTGTTCGCCAATCCCGTGGCGCGTGCGGTTCGGACGGCCTCACAGCTTGCCGAAACAGCGCGACGCGGCACGACCGCCGAGGATGCCGAGCCGTGCCCCGCAAACCCGACGATGCCGCGATCGCAGTTGCCGTTGATCGCCTGAGCGTCGCCGCCTGGCTGCAGGGTATGCAGCGGGACTGGCCGGGATTCCTGTTTCACGTCACCGATGTCCACAATGCCCGCTCCATCCTGAGCATGGGCAGACTGCTATGCCGGGAAGTGCTGCAAGACCGGGGGATCGCCGGGCCACAGACCGCCGCCCCGCGCATCATTGCGACGACCGCGCCCTGGGTGCACCAGCACGTGCGCCTCTATTTTCGTCCGCGCACGCCGACGCGTTGGCGGAACGAAGGCATCCGCCCGCGCGGCGAGATCTGGCAAGGAGCGCACTGCCCCGTCCCGGTAGCGCTGCTGTTCGATGCGAAAAGCATCCTCGGCATGGCGGGGTCCGCTGGTCTCGGCGCAATCTCGCCTCCCGCGATCCGGACCCGTGGCTCGGCGAGACCGCCGGAACGCTTGAAGCGCCGCCCTTTCCCGAGATCTATAGGCTTGGGCCTGCAACGGTTGGAGAAGCGCCAGTACGGCAGGCGGAGGTCATCGTCCCTGAGGAACTCCCGCTCGATGCGCTGCAATTCATCGTGCTGCGCACGGCGGCCGAGCGCGTCACCTCGGATTGTCGAGGATGAGCGAGGCGCGCCGGCAGCACCACCGCTCACTGATGCGGGTCAATCATCGCTATTTCAACGGGGAATGGACGCAGGTGGAAACCGTACGGCGCATGGGCGACGCGGTTCGGATCGAGTTCAACCCGGACCGCGAACTACGGGCGGAATTCGATGCCCGCGTCGTGTGGCGTGATGAGATAGGCGAGATCATCGCCGAGGAAACCGTGCCCGGGCTGAGCGTGGCGAGCGCGCGCTGGCTCACGGCGCCTGCGGCGCTGCGCGATCGGCGGCTCCGACTCAGCTTGTGGCTGGATGATGCCGCCGCCTTCACCGGCTGGTTCGACCCCGAACCGGAAACGCTGATCCCACCGGTCCCGTAGCGCCGCTACACCAACTCGGTTTCTGGTCGTGGGGCCAACCCCCGCCATAGCATCCCCACCAGGCGGGCGACCGCCGCCTCATCGGGTTCGGCGGCGCCCGGCCCGGCGCCCAGGCTACTGGTCAGGAAATGCACCAGCAGCGCCCCCTGAAATACCCGCGCCGCCGCGACCGGGTCCGCATCCGCGGCGACCTCACCGTCCACCCGCCGTGTGGTGAGAAACTCCGCGACCTCGGCCGCGACCTCGTCCAGGAAGCGACCCAGCACCGCCGCCACCTCCGGTTCCGCCGGAGCCTCGCTCACCAGCGTCAGCACCAACTGCTCCCGCTCGTGCAGCAATCGCAGCAATTCGCGCCCCAACCGACCCAGCGTCGCTTCGGCGGGTTCGTCCGTCGCCGCCGCCAGAATCGACCCGACCCGGCCAAACGGCGCGTAGGCGGCCAGCACCGCCGTCCATAAATCGACCTTGTTGGCGAAGTAGTGGTAGAGCACCGCCTCGGTGACGCCGGCGGCGCGGGTGATCTCCCGCACCGACGCGGCGCGGTAGCCACGTTCGGAAAAGATGGCCAACGCCGCTTCCAACAACTGTTCCCGTCGCCGCTCCGCCCGCGCCCGCCGCGTCCCCGCCGGCGCGTTCCGCTCATCGTCTCCCGCTCCCGTCATCACAGGCGTCCTCCCGCCGGCTTGGCGAACCCTTGACACGCTCGGATGTGTTTGATAAACATAGTTTAACAAACGACGTTTATTTTACCCACGACAGGGTTCGCGATCGGAGACCGCACTGGATCCCTGACCCGACCATCGCATCGCTCACTCTCGCCCAGCCACAGGAGATCACCATGCATCCACTCATCCACCGATTCGTCGCCCTCGTCGCATTGCTCACGCTGCTTGGGTCCGGTGTCGGCGTCATCGCCGGTTCCGCCCAGGAGGCTACTCCAGCCGCCTCGCCCACCATCAACTCACGCTACGTGCCGCCGCCGGAGCTTCCCGAAGGCGCCGTCGCTGAAGAAACGCTGCGTCAGCAGTTGATCGCCGCCAAGGCGACCTCCTGCGCCGATCTCGAACTGATCGCCGGCATTCTCGTCAGTTCCGGCGTGCTGCCTCAAGTGCCGCCGATGATCTCCGCGCTCACCGGCATGCCCATCGACGAACTGGAAGCGCGCGAGACAACCGCCTGCCAGCAGGTCGGCGAGGCGCTGCCCGACGACCAGAAGAGCATCGCGCAACTGCTCAACGAGGCCAACACCGCGCAATGGCTGGTTCAGATTCACCTGGGCGCGATGGACCACGTCATGATGCAAAATCCGACCTACCGCCCCATCGCCGCGCAGGGCTGCTTCGCCGCCTTCTTCGAAATGCACAACCTGAATATCGAAACCATGCGTCACGATTACTTGAGCCTCATCTCCAATCCGACGCTGGAGAAGGGGCAGGCGCTCGGGCAATTCTGGACTGAGGTGTTGCAACCCCACGCCGTCGCCGAGGATGCCACGCTGTGGGATCTGGCGCGTTCTGTGGGTGACCCGAACCTGACTCGTTCGGCGGATCTGGTCGAAGCCGAGCACCAGACGATCGATCGGGGGATCGCCGCCTATATGGAAACACTGGCTGCGGTGGAGCGCGGCGAAGCCGAACCGGCGGCGCTGGTTCCGCTCGCCGAGGGTCTGCGCATCCGCACCGAACTGCACTTCGGCAAGGAGGAAGTCACGGTCGTGCGCCCGCTGCAGCAGCGGATCGATGACGCCGAGTTTCGCCCCGTGATCGAGGCGCTCGATAGTGAAATCGGCGCCTGGCTACGCGACAACGGCTGGACGATGGAGGAGTGCGCGGGGTAGCGCTCGGCTGCCGCATCCGGGATATGGCGAATCACGGCGGGGGAGATCGACTGATCTTCCCCGCTCCGCCGCGCCGGCGCCGCATGCTGGAATCCCGTCCAAGACCGCGTATCAAAATCGGCTACTGGAGGGCATTATGGCAGATGAGCGCGCAGCCAAGGGTGAGGAACGCCTGGCGGATGCCGGCGCATCGCTCATGCCGCACGGCCAGCCGCCGGTGGCGGCCGAGGCGGTCGGAGCGCTCGACCTCTTTGCGGGCGATGCGGTGCGTGATGCGTCGCTGACGGCAGGCGGCTCAGCAGCGGTCATCATCGTATCCCTTGTCGGTATGGGGCTTACCCGGACGCTCG
>JADLCW010000468.1 GCA_020847015.1 Thermomicrobiales bacterium
AGCGCCCCGGCGAGACCAATAAGCAGGGAGATGCGCGCCCCGACCAGCAGTCGCGCCAGAATGTCGCGGCCGAGCGCATCAGTGCCGAGCGGATGACCCGACGCCAGCGACGGCGGCTGCAACCGCCCCAGCAGATTCTGATGCGCTGGGTCGACCGGGTAGAGCCACGGCCCGAAAACCGCCGCGAGCGCCAGCAACAGCGCGATGATCCCGCCGACGAGGACGCCAGGCGGCGGCCAGCGGCGAGACTTCCGGGGCGAGGCGGGAGCGGCCGCCGGCAGCGTCAGCACGTGGGCGCTCACGCGGTGCTTCCGGCTCGGTCGTAGCCGTTCTCGCGCAGGCGCGGATCCGCCCAGCGCGCGATGACGTCGACCGCGATTGACACGAACACCAGCAGTACAGCCACAGTCGCCACGTAGGCTTCGATCACCGGCAAATCCCGATCGGCGACCGCGATCAGCGCCAGTTGGCCGATGCCGGGATAGGAGAACACCGCTTCCACCACCGTGGCCCCGCTGAGCAAAAAGCTGGCCTGAAACCCGGCGAAGGCGAGCGCCGGCAGAAGAGCGTTGCGTAATACGTGGCCGCGCACGATGCGGCCCTCCGTCAACCCCTTGCCGCGCGCCGTGCGCACGAACTCGGCGTCCAGTGCGCCCGCCACTCCGGCGCGCACCAATCGAATCGTCGTCGCCATGGGAAAGGCGGCTAGCGCGATAGTCGGCAGCACCAGCGCGGCGGGGCCATCGAATCCGGACGCCGGCAGCCACCGCAACCGAACGGCGAACACAAAGATGGAAACGGCGCCGATGAGAAAAGCGGGGGCCGCTTGTCCGGCCATCGCGATCGAGCGCGCGATCCAGTCGACTGGCCGCCCGATCCGCGCTCCGGCGGCGACACCGAGCGCGCCGCCGCCAATAGCCGCCAGTGTCATGGCGGCGCCAGCCAGGATCAGCGTGGCTGGCAGTCGATCGCGCACCGCGTCCAGCGCCGGGCGCTTCTGCCGCCACGATTCACCAAAATCGCCACGCGCGGCGTGGGCCAGAAAATCGAGATATTGCTCTGGCAGCGGCCGGTCGAGACCGTAAGCGTGACGAAGCTGGGTCAGTTGCTCTGGCGAGCTGCCGGGCGGAACCAACCCCGCCAGCGGATCGCCCGCCAGGTGGATGAGCGCGAAAACCAGCGTGGTCACACCGAGCACAGTCGCGCCGGCGACAAGCAGCCGAGCCAGAAACCAGCGCAGCATCATCGTCCCGCGTGCGGGCCGGAGACACGGCAAACAGAGGAAGACTCGCCACCGGCCGCTCGCCGGCGCCGCGCCTGCCATCCGACGCCCGTCCGTCCGGCCATCTTCCCCGGGAACACGAAACGACCCGGGGGCGATGGCCCTCGGGTCTGGCAGCGATTCGGAAGCACGCGTCGCACGAGCGATTCGGGTCGCTCGCGCACGCCTTCTCCCATCCGGACTTTACCGTCGGCTCCGGAATCGCACCGGATCATGCTCGCGCAACGTCGTGCGCTCGCTCGCGGGCTATACCGCCGGTCAGGACTTGACCGGCCTAACCCGCCGGTCTCACCTCGCCCCGAAGGCTCTGCCGTCAAGCATACGGAGGCGCGCCGCGCGCGTCAAACACGGTTGGCGCGCCACAACCGCATCAGCGCCAATTCGACCTTGCCCGAGTTGCGTCTCTACTTCACTTCGCTCGCGTGCCTCGCCGTAATCAAGCGGTGAGCGTTGTCGTAATAGACCTTCCTAAGGACATCGTCCGGCAGGTCGAGTCCATAGATCATCCAGCGACCGTTGCCAGGCATTTCGCCGCGCGTGTCTGAATTGATGTATTCATCTCGCGTTTCGAGAAACCGGTAATACAGGCGATACACCGCGACGTCAGGCGCCGCATCTGTCCCAAAGAGGATCCGGTCCTGATGCCGTACGAAGAACTCGTGAGCGGTGACCGGTTGGCGGCCGAGCTCCTGGATACGCGCGCTGATATCGGCATAGAAATTGGGGCATTTGTCCATGACCCGCCCGACCCAGCCAAGATTCTCCGCGTAGCAGCCGACGTGGGCGCCGATGAACGTGGTCTTAGCATGCCGCGTCAACAAATTCTCGAATTGGTCCATCAACTCCTGGAAGGACGGAAAATCCGGGTGATTGAGATCGCCCTTGGGCCGAATCGGGTAGAAGTGCCAATCCGGGTTTTCTTGCAGTTCTTCCCAGCGCTCATTGAAGCGGTCAAGCGGCTCGAAGAAGGCGACTGGATCGGCGATATGGATCAGGACCGGGACGTCCAACTCGCCTGCGGTCTCCCATAGCGGACCGAGGCGCTCGTCATCGATCGGGATGAGTCGCCCCTGCGTGTCGCGCAGGCGCAATCCCAACACTTTCCACGCCTTGAGTCCGCGTGCGCCCTGCGCCACAGAGTCGCGCAGCCGCCGCGCTTCGGTCTCCCCGAAATTGGGATCGGAGGCGAAATTGTCGTAATCAAGGCCAGCGAAGACAGCGAAGCGATCGGGGTGCGGCTCCTGGTAGTGAGCAATTTCCGATCGCAGACGTTCGCCCCATCCACCGTCGAGGTCGAAGATCATCCGTACGCTGACTGAATCCATGAGCGCGAGCAATTGCTCCACCGGCCATCGGTGAAAGTAATCACTATCGCCGAACACGCCGCCGCCAAGGTGGTTATGGGCGTCGATGACATCGAAGCGCGGGCGGTCGATCTCGTGGGCCGGAACCGTGAGCATCGGGCGAGGCGCATATTCGCGCAGCGTGATTTCGCTGTTGCTCGACTCCATCAGAACCTCCTGCCTTGGTTGCGCTAATCGGTGATTCTGTTCGTATTGGCCCCCCAGGCTCGCGCAACGCTGTTACGGTCGGCGCGCCGCCCCTATTTCAGACCGCTTAGCGTGATCCCCTCCACAAGTTGCCGCTGGAAAAACAGGAACAGGACGAGCAGGGGGAAGGTCGCTAGATTGGCGGCCGCCAGCAGAATGGCGTTGTTGGTGAAATGCTCGCCCTGGAAGAGCGCCATCCCCACCGACAACACTTGCGTATCGGTTCGGTTGGTCACGATCAGCGCCCACAGAAACTCGTTCCACGACCAGAGCACGACGAGGAACCCGAAGGCCGTCAGCGCCGGACGCGCCAAGGGCACGTAGATCTGCCAGTAGATTTGGAAGGGATTCGCCCCCTCGAGTTTCGCGGCTTCGAGAAAGTCCCTTGGGATGCCGAGAAAGAACTGGCGGAGCAGGAAGGCCCCGAAAGCGCTGAACATGAGCGGGATAATCAGACCCTGATAGCTGTCGATCCAACCGAACTCGCGCATGATCACATAGCGCGGAATGATCAACACCTGCTCCGGCACCATCAGGCCCGTCAACAACACGATGAACAGGGCGTCCCGCCCCGGGAAATGCAACTGGGAAAATGCGAACGCCGCCATCGAAGCGATGAAGACCTGGCCAATCGTCCGCATGGCCGTCACGAAGATCGTATTCATGTAGAACCGACCGAAGGGAGCCGTGACGAACACATCGCGGTAGTTTTCCCAGCGCACCTCGCTGGGAATCAGACTGGGGGTCACCTGAAAGAGATCGCTCAACGGCTTGAGCGACGTGGAGAGCGACCATACGAATGGGAGCAGAAAGATCGTGCCCGTCGTCAGCAGGACGATGTGCAACCCAAGGTTCCTGAGCCGGTGGGAACGCTGGCTTGTCATGCGTAGTGCACCCAGCGCCGCTGCAGCCGGAACTGGAGCAGCGTGAAGACGAGGATGAGGGCCAGCAGCGCCCAGGCCATCGTGATGGCGTATCCCATCCGGAAATTACGGAAGCCCTCCTCGTAGACGTAATAGACGACCGTCGGCAGCCGGTTGGCGGCCCCGAAGCGGGTCATGATGAACACGAGGTCGAACACTTGGAGCGAGGAGATGATCGCGATGACCATCAGGAAAAAGGTCGTCGGGGTCAGCAGCGGCAATGTGATGTCACGGAAGCGACGCCAACTGCCGGCGCCATCGATCTGCGCCGCCTCGTAGTACTCCTTGGGGATGCTTTGCAACCCAGCCAGGAAGATGATCATGTCATAGCCGACACCGCTCCAAAGCAGGACGATCACAACTGCGATGACCGCAGTTCCAGGGTTCGCAAGCCACTCCGGCCGCGGAAAACCCAGTCGCGCGAGAAAGGCGTTGATGGGGCCGAACGCGGGGTCGTAGAGCCACTTCCAGATCGTGGCGATCGCCACCGGCATCGTGATCACCGGCATGAAAAACACCACACGATAAAAGGATCGAAATCGAATGTCCGTGTTGAGCGCAAGCGCCAGACCAAGGGAAAAGATCATGCGGAACAGAACATTGGGCGCTGTGATCAATGCGGTGTTGCGCAGCGCGGTCCGAAACTGATCGTCGGAAAATAGACGGGCGTAGTTGTCGAGCCCTACCCACTTGGGAGACGACAGCACATCCCATGAGGTAAGGCTCAGGACGAGCGACGCCAGCAGTGCGAACAGTGAGAAAACGGCGAACCCGATCATCATCGGCGCGACGAGGAAATATCCCCAGCGCGCTTCACTTCGAGCTTGCACGGTGAGACCGAATCGGCCGCGGCGGCGAACCTGAGCGAGCGACGAAGCAACAACCATGGCGAGTCCTGCGCTGGACTATCGGATTCTGGCGAACGCGACCGGATCGAGATGCGGGGTCCGGCCTTTATGGCCGGGCCCCGCGCCACCTGCTGTTAGCTGCTGAGTGCCTCGTTCGCTGCCGCGGCGGCCCGCGTGCAGAGTTCTTCGGCTGGGAAGTTTCCGCTCCACCCTTCGATCAGGACGGCTTCGATCTTGTCGCGCCACTCCGGCCCGCTCGGCGGCGAGGGAAGCGGGAATGAATACTCAACGGCATCGAGGAACACCTGCAGATCGAGATCGGGCATCGAGGCCACCCAATCCTCTTGCAGACCCTGCATTGCCGGAATCACGGTGGCGGACTCGCCCAGGATGCGCTCGGCCTCCTCGCCGGCCAGGAACTTCACCCACTCCAGCGCCGCTCCCTGGTTTGGCGACTTCGCCCAGATCACATTTGCGAGCCCATGAATCATGCACGCGCGCTGCTTGCCCTTCGGCAACGGGGCGACCTTGATCGCAGGGTCAGCCTCGCCGAATGTTCGCGCGTTCCAGGACCCTGACGGCATCATCGCGATCTGGCCGGCCGGGAAGAGCGTTTGCTCGGGATCGTTTGCCTGCATGATGGACACCGACGGCGTCCACCCCGCGGTGAAGAATTGCGTCAGATAGTCGAGCGCTTCGCAGGAAGCGGGCTCATCAATCAGACACGTCGTAAAGTCGTCGCTGATGAGACCGCCCTCGTTCTGCTTGATGAAGTTGAAGTAGTTCTGCTGATCGCTGATGAGGCAGCCAAAACCCCACGGCCCGCCATCCTTGGTCAGTTTCTCCGCCGCCACGCGAAGATCTTCCCATCCCCACGCGTCGGTGGGATAGTCGACGCCCGCCGCATCGAACAGCCGCGTGTTATAGAAGAGCGCGATCGTGTCGAAGTCGCGCGGGATCCCGTAGAGCGTGCCGTCGAAGGTATACGACTCGACAAGCGCTGCCGGGAATTTGCTCGGGTCAGCGCCGCCGTCTCCAACGATCGGCTCGATCGACAGGAGCGCGCTTTGGGCGGCAAACACCGGCAGGTTCGGCGCATTCATCCAGAACACATCGTACGTCTGGCCGCCCGCCACCCCGGTTTGCAGTTTCGTCCAATAATCATCAAATGGCACGATCGTCGGCTCAACTTTGATGTTGGGAAACTGCTGATTGAACGCCGCAATCTGCTTGTCGATGCCCGGTTTTTGGGCGGCGTCCCACAGGCCGTAGCTGAGCGTTACCGACTCTCCACCGTAGCCAGTGTCTTGTGCACCGGCTAGCCGCCCACCTGGCAGCGTCGCCAGCATCGCGGCGGAGAGTCCAGCGGCGCTGGTCCGGATCAAACCGCGGCGGCTGAACCGGCTGGATGCGATACAAGATTCGAGGGACTGTAGGCTTCGGTTATGGGTCACGGTCAAACCTCCGTGAATCGAAGAACCGAGCGTGAACTACGCCAGTGAATCCGATTTGCATCGCTCCTTTCCTGACGGGTGAATCCCGGCGGGGTTCCGGGTTTCGGCTTCCTATGCACGCACGACGGTGATGCCGTTGGTTCGCAACGCTTCGGCGAACGCGTCGGGGACGGCTGAGTCGGTCACCAGCGTGTGCATGGCGACCACCGGCGCCACGAAGGTCGGCGCAACACGGCCGCATTTTGTGTGGTCCGCAACGACAATGACCTCACGCGCCAACTTCACGATGGCCCGGTCGGTGAGCGTTTCAGGCAGGAAGTCGTTCATCAGTCCCTGTTCCGGGTGCACCGCCCGGATGCCCATAATAACTTTGGCCGCGCGGATCTCCTGGAGCGCCTGCTCGACTAGGTGCCCAATGAACGAGTATTCCGATCTCCGCAGCATGCCCCCCAATGCGATAACCGTGATGTCCGGCGAGGACGCCAATTCCTCGATGACGAGAAGGCTGTTCGTAAGGACGGCAAGATTTCGCCGCTGCCCGAGATGGCGGGCAACTTCGAGGGTGGTGGTTCCACTGCCGAGAAACACCGTCTCGCCGTCCGCCACCAAGTCGGCCGCAGCTTTGCCGATGCGCTCTTTTTCCTGACGTTGCTCCGCCTGACGCTGGAGCGCCGGGTGTTCCCGGCCGGCGCCCGGGATGGCGAGCGCTCCCCCGCGAAATCGTGCGATGTCACCCCGCGCGGCAAGGGTGACAAGCGCCCGGCGCGCAGTCGCCGTGCTCAGCTCGAACTGCTTGGCAATGTCGTCGACGGTGGTTCGCTGTTCGCGCTCAACGAATGCGCGAATTCGCTCAAGCCGATGCTCGCCAGCGGAGTAGTGGCTCATGGATCGCTCCAACTTCGGCCATGTTCACCATCGCGCGGCAGAGTTTGGTTGAGAACGAACGTTTCAGCGATTGATATCGAGCACAATATCGCTCGCTCGCACCATTGTCAACGCCCCGCGCTCACCCAGCCTGTCCACGCTGTTCGGCTTCCGCACCGGAATTCGGCCGCCTCAGCGAAGACGCCAGGGAACATGTTGGCCGCGGCAGCGCGATCGATTGCGCCGCGCGATGCATCGGCGGTAGGCGACGCCCGACGGACGGCGCAATGCCATTGAACCGACGCAGAGCGTGTCGCTCTGCCATGCGTGGCGAGTTCGCTCATCTAAGCTTGTGATTTAACCCAAACGGGGCGTGGCAAGGCATCCTCAATGCGGATGCCGGGTGGCGCGGGTGCTGGGAGGCGAGTCAGGCCGTCTTTTTGATGGCGGGATGGCGGGCGGCG
>JADLCW010000469.1 GCA_020847015.1 Thermomicrobiales bacterium
GATGAGGCGCAACTGTTTGGTGGACTGCTCGACTTCACGCGCCCGCTCCAGCGCTTCGTCCGCCTCGTCGCGACGCTGGCGGATATCCTGCAGCAGCGCGTCGGCCCGGACTTCATCTGGGTCCAGCAATCCGTGGGCGCGATCCAGCACCTGCGCCGCCATTCCCAGGCGTTTGGCGATGGCCAGCGCGTTGGATCGCCCAGGCACGCCGATCGTGAGTCGATACGTCGGAGCCAGCGTCTGCACGTCGAATTCCACGCTGGCGTTTTCGACACCGGGGGTGGCGTAGGCGTACGCCTTGACTTCGGAATAGTGGGTGGTGGCGACCACCAACGGTCCCAGCGCCAGCAGTTCGGCGACCAACGACCGCGCCAGCGCCGATCCCTCCTGCGGGTCCGTGCCCGCGCCAAGTTCGTCCAGCAACACGAGACTGTCGGCCGTGACGTGCTCCAGCATGGCGATGATGGTGCGCATGTGCGCCGAGAAGGTGGAGAGACTCTGGGCAATGCTTTGCTCGTCGCCGATGTCGGCGAACATGGCTGGAAACACCGATACAACCGACTCATCGTCGGCCGGAATATACAGGCCGGTCTGCGCCATCAGCATCAACAACCCAACCGTTTTCAGAGCGACCGTTTTGCCGCCGGTGTTGGGACCGGTGATGACCAGCACCCGGTACTCAGCCCCCAGCTCGATGTCGATCGGCACCACCGTGGCGGGATCGAGCAACGGGTGGCGCGCTCGCCGCAGCTTGATGCGGTGGGTGGGGTGCCCGGCGGGGTCCGGGTTGAGCGCCGTCGGGTTCCACAGAATTGGCCGATGGGCGCGCAGATCGAAGGCCAGCAGCGCTTTGGCCATCGCCAGATCGACCGCCGCCGCCGCCTCGACGGCCTGGTCGATGGCGTCGGCGCGATCGCCCACGCGCGCGCTCAGCCCGTCCAGCACGCGGTCGATCTCGTGCTGTTCCTCGAGTTGGCGTTCGCGCCACTTGTTGTTCAGCTCGACTACGTCGAATGGCTCGACGAAGATCGTTTGCCCGCTGGCCGAGGTGTCGTGCACGACCCCGGGCAGCGCGCTCCGCGCCTCGGCCTTGACCGGCACCACGTAGCGACCATCGCGCGTCGTCACGATATTGTCTTGCAGCGCCGGAGCGTAGCGCCCCCCGGAGACGAGGTTGTTGAGTCGCTCCATCAGGCGCGAATGGGCCACCCGCACATCGCGCCGAATTTGGGCCAGCGCGGGGCTGGCGGTGTCGAGCACATCGCCGCGGGCGCCGATGGAGCGATTGATGTCCGTTTCAAGACCGGGTTCCTCAGCAAGGCGCTCGACGAACTGCGTCAGATGGGGGAAGCGCGTCTCGGCGTCCGGCAGCCGGAAAAAGGCCCGGCGCAGCACGCGACTGGCGGCGACCATATCCAGCACCTGCAACAGCTCGTGCGGCTGCAGGCGGCCGCCCTTGCGAGCGCGGCCGGTCAGCGAGCGCACGTCGCGGGCGCCGCCGATGGTGATTTCGGGGAAGCTGGTGAGCAGATCGACCGCTTCGGCGGTGACCTCCAGCAGATAGGCGACCGTCTCCGGATCCTGACTGGGACCCAGTTTGCGGGCGCGCTCGGCGGCAACGCCGAAGCGGCACCGTTTGGCGAGCATCGCCAACACGGCAGGAAATTCGAGCTTGGCAAGAACGGCGGCATGGAAACTCATCGGGTCCGTTCCGGTGGATGGGCAATGCGATTCGCACAGGCGCGACGCAACCTGAAAGTGTAGTGGGTTGCCGCTTCTCCCGTCGCATTCCACCCACCAGCCAGTGAACGCGTGGCGGACATTCGCGAGGTACGAACGGGTCTCCTCCGCACCCAGCCGCCGATCGAACCCGATGCCGAATTTCGCCCCGGCGGCGGGTTCAGGTCGCGCACTATCGGCAGGGAGCGTGTTGACGGCGCTCGCGTCTATCGCGCCGCCGGCTCTCGTCGTCGACTCTCGGACCCCTCGACTCAAAATTCGTGACTTCTGACTCCCGACTTCCGACTCGCCGGTCATTGACACGAACATCCGTTCGTTCCTATACTGCGAACGCATCTCCACCCGTGGCGCCCGCGCCCAGGCTCGCAGCGGCCCCGCGGTTGCCCGCCATCACGAGAGGACGCCATGAAACCACTGTCCCGGCGCCAGCAAGCCATCCTCGATTTCATCGAGCAGTTCCTCGAAGCAAACGACTACCCGCCGACGATTCGCGACATCCAGAGCGAATTGAGCATCTCCTCCACCAGCGTGGTCGACTACAACCTCAAGGTGTTGGAGCAGCGCAACCTGATCCGCCGCAACAGCAAGATCTCGCGCGGCATCGAGTTGGTCGGGCGGTCAAACGGGCGTCGCAATGTGGTGGTCATCCCGGTGATCGGTCAGATCGCCGCCGGTTTGCCGATTCCGGCCCCAGGCGATCTGGAAGGCGCCGACAGCGTCGAAACCGTCGAGCTGGGCGGCGATCTGGTGCCGGACGGCGGGCGCGATCTCTTCGCTCTGCGGGTGAAGGGGTTGTCGATGGTGGACGCGCTGATCAACGACGGCGACGTGGTCGTGCTGCGTCAGCAGGAAACCTGTGAAAACGGCGAGACGGTCGCGGTTTGGCTCAAAGAGCAGCGGGAAAC
>JADLCW010000470.1 GCA_020847015.1 Thermomicrobiales bacterium
ATCAATACGATGACGCGATCGTCGGCCATGTCGTAGGCCGCCCGGGCGGTTGCTACTGGGTGCCCCGGCGCGATCCCCGGCCGGCGGCGTAATCTCGCGCCCCCGTAATCCAGCCCCGCGCCCGGCTTGCTAGCCGGGCGCGGCCGGCGTTCTCTGCCGCCCAATCCGGCTACACTGCGGCCGGAGGCAACCGGCATGATTCGTTATCCCGTCGGCAGGGCGCTGGCCTGCGCGGTCGTCGTTTGGCTTGCGATCGCATCGCTGCCAAGCATCGTGGCCCAGGCTGACACGAGCGCAACCCTGCCAGCCGCTGCGATCGGAGCCGCCGGCGTCGGCGATCCGCTGTTCCCGCTGGCCGGCAATGGCGGCTACGACGTTCAACACTATGATCTCTCACTGGATCTCGATGTCGCTAGCGGCACGATCCAGTCCGCCACCGCGATCGTCGAGGCCCGCGCCACGCAAGATCTGGCCGCGTTCAACCTCGATTTTCGCGGGCTGACCATCGCGGAGATCGCGGTCGACGGGCAGCCGGCGCGCTTCCGTCGCAATGACGGCGAGTTGACCGTTATGCCGGAACGGCCGGTCGAGGCAGGCGCGGCATTCACCACCCGTGTCGGTTATGCCGGCACGCCCGAGCGCGTCGCCGACCCGTTCCTGCGCGGCTGGTGGGCCACCGGCGACGAAGTTTTCATCGTCGGCGAACCCACCGGGGCCGAAACATGGTTCCCGGTCAACGGTCACCCGGCCGACCGCGCGACCTATACCCTCAGACTGACCGTGCCAGCCAGGTACGAAACCATCGCCGGCGGCGCGTTGCGGGGCGAATCCATCAACGACGGCCGCACGACGACCGTCTGGGAGATGGATCAGCCTATTGCCAGCTATCTGGTGACATTTCACGTCGGCGACTTCACCATTGAACGCGAAACCGGGCCGAGCGGCGTGGCCATCACCAATGCCTACCCGCCCGATCTGTCCCCGGTCGACCGGGCGGCGCTGGCCGACGCCTCGGTCGCGCTCGCCGCCTTCGAGCCGCTGTTCGGCCCGTTCCCCGGCGAGCGCTTCGGAGGCACGGTCGTCGATGGCGGATTCCGCGCCGCGTTGGAAACCGAGGGAATGGTCATCTACGGACGCGGCGCCGTTTCTGAAGCAACGGTCGCTCATGAATTGGCGCATCACTGGTTCGGCAACAACGTCGGGCTGGCGCGTTGGAGCGACATCTGGCTGAATGAGGGATTCGCCGCCTACGCCGAGGCGCTGTGGGCCGAACAGAGCGACGGCTCCGACGCCCGAGATGCCGCGCTGGAGCAGTTCGCCGATCGACTGCGCGCTCTTCGCGCGGCGCCGGGGCGGTCGTTCTTTCCCCTTGCCGATCCGCCGGCGGACCGGTTGTTTTCCAGCGAAGTCTATGCGCGCGGTGCGCTCGCTCTGCACGCCCTGCGCGGCGAACTGGGCGATGACGCCTTCTTCCGATTGTTGCGGGAGTGGAATCATCGCTACGGCGGAACCGCCGCCACCACCGCCGATTTCATCGCTCTCGCCGACGAGATCGCCGAGCGCGATCTGAGCGACTTTTTCGCCACTTGGCAGTACCGTCCGGAGCTGCCCGCATCGCTGACGCCCAGCATCTCTCCGTCGGCGCCCGGGATGGCCAGCAGGATCTGAAAATCCGGCGCGGAGACGTTGGCAGTTGATCGCCAACCTCCTACATCACACCGGGTGTGAAAAGGAATCAGCGTGACAGGGCGCAAGGACGCGACGGAGGTCAAGGTTGCGGTGGTTGGTCTGGGCCGCTTCGGGGAGAGCGTGGCCCGCACCCTCAACGATCTTGGTTATGAAGTGACCGCGATCGATAGTGACGAGCGTCGAGTGGCGCAAATCGCTGATGACGTCACGCTGGCCGCCCAAGGCGACGGAACCGACGAAGAGGTCCTGCGCTCACTCCACGTCGATCGCTCCGACGTGGGCGTCGTCGGTCAGGGCAAGAACCTGGAAGCCAGCGTGATCATTACGTTGCTGCTGAAAAAGCTCGGGGTGCCATGGGTGATCGCCAAAGCCGAATCAGCGCTCCACGGTGAACTCCTGGCTCGCATCGGCGCCGATCGCATCGTCTACCCGGAGCGCTCGGCCGGAATCGCTGTGGCCCACTCGCTGCTAATCCGCAACATCACCGACTATATTTCGCTGTCGCGCTCCAGCGGCGTCGCCAAGTTGACCGCAACCCGCGGCTCGGTCGGCCGCACGCTGCACGATCTGATTCCCGCCGAGGCTCCCGTCGACGTGTTGTTGGTGCGACGCGGATCCCAAATGCTGGTCACACCGGATCTGTCGGAGCGCGTGCAGGTCGGCGACGACGTGGTGGTAGTTGGGCCGGACGCGGCCATCGACGCATTCGCTGATGCCATCCACCGGGACTAGACGGTCTCGCTGGCGATTCCGGGCGCCGCGCTGGCGGGCGCTGACCCGGCTCCGGCGCGAGCGCATGGAGCCCCCCAGCGCCAACCGCCACGCGCTTCGATTCGTGCTGGCGCTGCTGACGATCATCATGCTTGGCTCGGTGCTGCTCGTGTTGCCGATCAGCGCCGCCTCCGGCCACCCCACACGACTCGACGACGCCTTCTTCACCGCGGTTTCGGCCGCGGCCGTCAATGGATTGATGGTGGTCGACACCGCCGACCACTGGAGCATCTTTGGCGAGGTCGTCATTCTGCTGCTGATTCAGATCGGGGGACTGGGCTTCGCGGTCGGGGCCAGCCTGCTGTTGTTGATGCTGCGGCGCGGGCAATCCTCCAGCCTGCGCGACCAGATGCTGCTGCGCGATGGCGTGCCCTCGCTCTCGTTGCGCGAGGCCGGCGATCTCACCGGTCATATCGTGCGCTACACGCTCGTCGTGGAAGCATGCGGCGCGCTGCTGTTGGCGATTCGCTTCGCCGCCGACATGCCCGTGCCTACTGCCCTCTGGCAGGGTCTCTTTCATGCCATCTCCGCCTACTGCAATGCGGGGTTCGATCTACAGGGGCATTTCACCTCGATGACTCCCTACCGGGAATCAGTCTGGATCAATGTCGTTATCATGGCGCTGGTGCAGGCGGGAGCGCTCGGCTACCTTGCGGTGCACGCCGCACTGACGCACCGCCGCTGGCAGCCGCTGCCGCTGGACGCCAAGCTGGTGCTGCTCACCAATGCCGTGCTGCTGATCGGCGCGGCGGCGCTGTTTCTGGCCATCGAATGGGATGGCGTGTTGGCTGCCGCTCCGCCCTGGGCGCGCCCCATGACGGCTCTTTTCCAGAGCGCCTCGGCGCGCACGGCCGGGTTCTCCACGATCGCCTGGAACGAGGCGCACCCGATCACCCTCTACCTGTGGTTAGGGGTGATGATGGTCGGCGGGGCGGCCGGTTCTACGGCGGGCGGAGTGAAGTTGGCCACGGCCGGGGTCATCGTCGCCGTCGTCGCCTCCACGCTCGCCGGCCGCACCATCGCCCACGTATTTGGGCGCCGGCTTGCTCCGTCCCTTGTGGCGCGAGCGCTGACCGTGGTGGCCTCATTCATGGCGCTCCATTTTGCGTTGTCGGCGCTGCTGGCCCTGACCGAAGACCGTTTCGGTCTCGGTGATCTCTCCTTTATCAGCCTGACCTTTGAGATGATGAGCGCCCTGTCCACTGCCGGCATCTCCACAGGCATCACACCAGCCCTCACCATGGCCGGCAAGTTGGTGCTCTGCGCGGCGATGATCGCCGGCCGAATCGGCCCGCTCACCCTCGCCTATGCCCTGCAGCGTCGCCAGCGCACGGTCCGCTACAAATTTCCCGAGGAGTCGGTGCGCATCGGGTGATCGTGGCGTCGGGCGGGCGCCAGGCGCGCGGCATTCCCGCCGCAGCCGCGCGGGGCGGGGCGGGCGCCTGGAAGGCTTCGTGCTAGGATACCCAACGGTCGCGGCGCGCCTGGGCGGCGCAGGCGGCCGCGCGGAATTGTGGAATCGGCCCCAGCGGAGGGAGCGAGGGTGCAAACGTTCGGCAGCGAGTGGCTCATCATCGGACTGATGATCGTCGCCGCCTTCGCCATGGGCATGTTGTTGCTCGGTCTGAACCTG
>JADLCW010000471.1 GCA_020847015.1 Thermomicrobiales bacterium
ACACCGAGCGCATCAAACGCCGGCTGATTCGCTCGTTTCCGCTCGTCTACCGCGACGACATGGAGTCGCTGTGGAATGAAGCCGGCGAGTCGTTGTCCCGCTATCTCGTCGCGCTGCTCATCTCGTCGCTTTTCCAGGGCGCTGCGTCGGCCATCGTGCTCTTCGCCATCGGGGTGCCCTACTCGCTGCTGCTCGGCGTCTGGACCGCCATCGGCGCGCTCGTGCCCTACGTCGGCAGCTACATCGGCGGCGTGCCGGCGGTGATCGTCGCCCTCTTCGTGTCCCCGCTGGCGGCGCTGGCGACCGCGATCGCCTATTTCGTCATCAATGTCATCGACGGCAATCTGATCACCCCCCGCGTGCAGGGCAAAGCGATCGGCGTGCATCCGGTGCTGGTGTTTCTGGCGGTCATCGTCGGCGGCCAGATCGCCGGATTGTGGGGCGCGCTGGTGTCGGTGCCGCTGCTCGCGCTGGTGCGGACCATTGCCGATTTTCTCGACAAGCGCCTGGTCGTGCGCGATCCTGGCGAGCCACCAACCACCATCAGCGGCCAACCAATCGCTTCCCCGACCGAACGAGCGCTCGTTGCCGGGATCGAGACCTCGCAGGTCGCTGACGGTCCGGCAATGGCGCACGACCACAAGTAGCGCCCGGGCCGCGCGGGCGCTGCCTGAGCGTCGTCCCCGGCAACCTCGATTGCCGGGTCGCGATCGTCGGCGGGTGGAGATGCAGCGTGGACGGGGACGCTTGGCGCGCGTTCGTAGCAATCGGACTCGGGGCCGCGTTCGGAGCCAATGCCCGCTATCTCGTCTCGGGGTGGGCCGCCGATCGCTTCGGCATCCGGTTCCCCGTCGGCACGCTCATCGTCAATATCAGCGGCAGCTTCGCGATCGGGTTCGTGGTGACGCTGCTGGCGCGCCGTTTCGGCGGCGGCGGCGATGCCCAGTTGCTGCTTGCCACGGGGTTCCTGGGCGGCTACACCACTTTCTCGACCTTCGCCTATGAAACCGTCGCCTTGCTGCGCGGATCGGAGGTCGGTCCTGGGCTGGCGAACGCGCTTGGCAGCATCGTTGGCGGCATCGTCGGGGCATTCGCCGGGGTGCTTCTGGCAATCCTCGTCGCCGGGTCGGCGGCGTGAACCGCAGCGCCGCCGGTCCGCTTCGCAACGGCCATGGCGAGCAGCCCACGCGCGCGACCGCCGATCCCACCCACGAGACTGCCGCCATCGCCGAGGCCGAACTGCGTCAGGCGCCCGCCGACCGCCGACCAGCAACGCCAGCGCGCCACGAGCGATGGCGCTCGCTCGTGGCAATCGGCGCCGGAGCCGTTCTGGGGGCCAACGCCCGCTACGTCGCCGGCCTCTGGGCGATCGAGCATTGGGGCGCCGGCTTCCCTTGGGGGACATTGGCGATCAATGCCCTCGGCAGCTTCATTCTCGGGTTCTACCTGACGCTCGTGACGGAACGATTCATCGGGCGCTCGACGACCCGCTTGTTTCTCGCCACCGGAGTGTTAGGGTCGTTCACGACCTTCTCAACCTTCAGCTTCGAGGCGCTGCGTCTGCTGGCGTCCGGGCGGACGATCGACGCCATCGGCTACGCCGCGGCGAGTCTGCTTGGGTGTCTGGTCGCGGTCGCGGCGGGCACCATCGCGGCGCATGCGCTGTGAGCGACGGGCGCGGCCCAGCGATTTGTCATCCTGTCCATTATGTCTACGGCGCTACGGCAAAGACAGCCGCCATGCCGTCCAGCACATGCGGGCGCCCCGTGTCCGGGTCGATGACGAAGCAGATGACCGCATAGGCGCCGGGTTCCAAATCGAATTCGGCCCAGGTGGTTTGCCCACCCGATTGCAGCGCGAAATAGGCCGCCCAGACGAATTGGGCGGTGATCGGCTCACCGGCCGGCTCCACGCCGCTCGCCAGATCCTGCACCTCCTGCACGATCTGCTCGGCTGTGACGCCGTCGGGGATCTGATAGATCACGGCATGATGGGGACTGTGCGTTCCGGTATTCGCGAATTTCCAGAGCTGCGGGCCAGCCGGAACCGGATTGGGCGCGATGGTGTAGCGCAGATCGTCGCTCGCTTCCAACGCGACCGTGGCTGGCGGCGGGTTAGCCGCGGTTGGATCCGTCTCGCCGCCGGCGGTCACGGTCAGCGGCGCCAGATGCATGATCTCCTCGCCATCGGGCTGGTCGGGGTAGTACGAGATCGCCCAGCGGTATTCACCTGGTTGCAGGTCGATGATGAAGCTCGCGCGCTCGCCAACCGCCGGCGTGTTCGTGCCGCCCAAGTAGACCCAGTCGGGTTGGGCGGCATCCTGACTGGCGGCTGCCAGCGCGAGATCGATCGCGTCCTCCTCACTCAACCCGACCGGCGGCTGCACGATGTCGAGATACCCGATATACGGCTCGGCAGCCTCCAGCGTCACTACCGTCAGCCCGGCAGCCAACTGCGCGGGCGCGACCACGCCATCCGGACCGACCTGCACCGTCGCTTCGGGGTAGCCCAACGAGTGGATCAGCGTGGTGGTGAACGCGTCATCGACCGCCGCCTGGCGGGCGAGCGCCGGCGCCGTGCCCAGCAGGACGAGGGCGAGCACCGCGGCGCCAGCGCGCAAATACATCCCAAACGTCATCGTCGCTCCTTGTCCGTGTGGTCGCGCGCGAGGCGATGCATCGTCAGCCGAAACCGAGTCGGCCGACTGGGCGGGGGCGAAAATCTACATGCCTCGGCTCCAGCGGCGCAACGTGCGGAGCCGGTGAACCATGCGGAAGCGACCGCCCCACGCCCAAAACGGGGCGTCGAACGGCCGCTCGGTCGAGGTTGCTCGCGGCGCCGACTGCGGGCGCTTCTCCGCGTCGCCGCGCTCAGAGGCGAGCGACAATCGCCTCGGTCATTTCGGTGGTGGTGGCCGCCTTGCTCGGGTCGCGGTCGGCGCGCAGGTCGTAGGTGACGCGGTCGCCTTCGCGAATCACCGCGGCGACCGCCCGCTCGATCCGCTCGGCCGCCGGCTGCTCGCCCATATGGCGCAACATCAGCGCCCCGGACAAGATCATCGCGGTCGGGTTCGCTTCGTTCTTGCCGGCATGGCTGGGGGCGCTGCCGTGGATCGGCTCGAACACGGCGGCGTCCGACCCGATGTTGCCGCTGGGAGCCACGCCCAACCCGCCAACCATGCCCGCCACGAGGTCGCTGACAATGTCGCCGTACAGGTTCGGCATCACCAGCACGTCGTACAGCTCCGGCTTCTGCACGAGCTGCATGCACATGTTGTCGACGATGCGGTCGTTGAACTCGATGTCTGGGTAGTCCGCCGCGACCGCCTGCGCCTCGCGCAGGAACAGTCCGTCGGTGAACTTCATGATGTTCGCCTTGTGAACGGCCGTGACCTTCTTGCGACCATTGGCGCGGGCGTACTCGAAGGCATAGCGGACGATGCGGCGCGATCCCTCCGGGGTGATGACTTTGATGCTGATGGCCGCGCGCTCATCCACCTTCTTCGGATTGAGCCGATTGATCGTGGAAATGACTTCGGCGCACTCTGGCGTGCCGGTGTCGAATTCGATCCCGGAATACATTCCTTCGAGATTCTCACGCACCACGACGAGGTCGATGTCGTCAAAGGTGGACTGTACGCCCGCCATCGTATTGCCGGGCCGCAGATTGGCGTACAACCCCAGCGCCTGCCGCAAGCCGACATTGACGCTGCGGAACCCGGACCCGATAGGGGTCGTCATCGGCCCCTTGAGTCCGACCGTGTTGCGGCGGATCGATTCGACCGTCGCCTCCGGCAGCACATCGCCCTGGCTCTCCAGCGCGTTCAATCCGGCCTGGTGAACGTCCCACTCGATGGCGACGCCGCTGGCGTCGATCACCCGCGTGGTCGCCTCCGACACTTCCGGCCCGATCCCATCTCCCGGAATCAACGTGACCCGATGCGCCATCGCCTGTCTCCCCTCCTGGTTCGCGCGCGTCTCCTGCCGGGCGATTGTCGCACGCGGCGCGCTGCGGCCGCCGCCGGCGCGGTTCCCGTCGCGATCGGCTATGCTCGGCGACGGTCCAAGTGCCGCGCCGGTGCGAAAGGAGCAGACAGCGCCATGCGCGCGACGGTGATCCGAATCGGGCTGGCGCTCCTGGCTATCTGGACATTGACCCCGCTGCTCTGGTTGGCGCTTCTCTCCCTCACCGAACCGATCGCGCTCCTCCACCCAACGATCCCGCTGCTGGCTGGTCCGTTCACCCTGGGTAATTACGCCTGGCTGATGGACTCAGCATCGGCGCAAGCGCACGCCGTCCGCGCCGGGTTCGCCAACAGCCTCATCGTGGCCGTCGCCGTCTCGACCTTGTCGATTCTCCTGGGAGCCCCGGCTGCCTTCGGCGTATTGCGCGGCGGCCGGCGGCTGCGCGGATCGTTTCTGGTCGGGTCGCTGGTGAGTCGCGCCGTGCCGCCGATCGCGCTCGCCGTGCCGTTCTTCTGGTTTTTCGCCCAGCGCGATCTGCTCGGCGCCCGGGTCGGGCTAACCGCGGCCTACCTCGGGCTCGCCGCTCCGCTAGCGGTCTGGATGCTCGTCGCCGCCTTCGCCGGAGTGCCAGCCGAGTTGATCGCCGCCGCCCGCGTCGATGGCGCGACCCGCTGGCAAGCGTTCCTCCGGGTCGCCCTGCCGCTGGCGGCGCCCGGCATCGGCGCGGCGTGGATTGTCGCCTTCGTAGGTTGCTGGAACGAATTCACGCTCGCCCAGTTCCTGGTGGCGGCCTCTCCCGCCCAGACCTTCCCGGTCGCGGTCGCGCCCATGCTCGGTTCGATGCCGAACCAGCTTTCGGCCGCCTCCCTGGTCGGCATTCTGCCGGCCGCCGTATTGGCGCTGCTAGCCCAACGTCGCCTGCGCGATTTCGTTCGCCCGCTCTGATCGCGTCACTTGGGGCAGATCCGGTCCCGGCGACGTTGCCCGGCGGCCGCGGCAGCGCGCACACTTGCCCGGCAACTGATGACGGAAGGAGCCGCAATGACCGAACCGCTCGCCGGCGCGCCGATCCGCCCGGTCGTGCTCGCTATCCTCGACGGCTGGGGACTCGGCCCGAACGACCCCGGCAACGCGGTGCTGGCCGCCGCTACGCCGACCATGGATCGTCTCTGGGCGACCTACCCCCACGCCACGTTGAAAACATCCGGTGAAGATGTAGGGCTGCCAGCCGGTCAGATGGGCAACTCCGAGGTGGGTCACACCAACATCGGAGCCGGCTTCGTCGTCCACCAGTGGTTGACTCGCCTCGACAAGGCGATCGCCGACGGCGAATTCGCTCGCAACCCGACGCTGCTGGCGACCATGCAGCACGTTCGGCGCAGCGGCGGCACGCTCCACCTGCTGGGGCTGGCGTCCCATGGCGGCGTGCATAGCCATCTGCGTCATCTGGAGGCGTTGCTGCGTCTGGCGCGCGATGCGGGCGTGCGCGACGTCGCCGTCCATGCGTTCACCGATGGCCGCGACACGCCGCCGACCGCCGCGCTCGCCGACCTGACCGCGCTCGACGCCTTCATGACCGATCTTGGGGTGGGGCGCCTCGCCACCGTCACCGGCCGCTACTACGCCATGGATCGCGATCGGCGCTGGGAACGCACCCGCGCCGCCTACGACGCTATCGTCCAGGGGGTCGGCGCACGCGCCGCATCAGCCGAAACCGCAATTGAGCGCGCGTATGAGGCCGGGATCACCGACGAGTTCATCCCGCCCACGACGATCGCACCGCCTGGCGCGGCGCCAACCACGCTGAAATCAGGCGATGCGGTCGTGTTCTTCAACTTTCGCGCCGATCGCGGTCGCCAACTGGCCGCCGCGATCGCCGACCCGAATTTCCACGGCTGGGATCGCGGTCCGCTGATTCCCAACCTGCCGGTGGTGACGCTCACGCGCTATGAGACCGATCTGCCGGTCGCGGTCGCCTTCGCGCCGCACGATGTCGTCTGGCCGCTGGCGCGCGCCGTCAGCGCCGCCGGTCTGACTCAGTTCCACGCGGCGGAAACGGAAAAATACGCCCACGTCACCTTTTTTCTCAATGGCGGGCGCGAGGAACCCTTCCCCGGCGAGGAGCGCGTATTGATTCCCTCGCCCAAGGTGGCGACGTACGATCTGGCTCCCGAGATGAGCGCGGACGCGGTGACGCGGGCGGTGGTGGGGGCGATCCGCTCTGGTCGCTTCGCCTTCGTGGTGGTCAACTACGCCAACGGCGACATGGTCGGTCACACCGGCAATTTCGATGCGGCGCGGCGGGCGATCGAAGTGGTCGATCGCTGTCTCGCGGAGATCGTGGCGGCGACGCTGGCGGCGGGCGGGGCGGCATTGATCGCCGCCGATCACGGCAACGCCGAAGAGATGATCGACCCGGCCACCGGCGGCCCGCACACCGCGCACACCACGAACCCGGTTCCGCTGGTGCTGGTCGCGCCGGAGGAGTCGCCTTGGCGCCATGCGACGCTACGCGACGACGGTCGCCTGGCGGCGATGGCCCCAACC
>JADLCW010000472.1 GCA_020847015.1 Thermomicrobiales bacterium
CGCCCTCGTCTGGCAGGACCGGCGCACGGCTGACCTATGCCGGCAATTGAAGGCGCAAGGCACTGAGGCGATGGTCACGGCCAAGACCGGCCTGCTGCTCGATCCCTACTTCTCCGCCACCAAGATCGCCTGGCTGCTGGAACGCCTCCCCGATCTGCGGCCGCTGGCCGAGCGCGGCGATGTGCTGTTCGGCACGGTCGAGACGTGGTTGCTCTGGAACCTCGCCAATGGCGCGATCCACGCCACCGACGCCGCCAACGCCTCCCGCACGATGCTGCTCGATCTTCATTCTGGCGCCTGGTCAGAGCCGCTGCTGGAGGATTTACGCATTCCGCCGGCGATGCTGCCGTGCGTCATCGCCAACAGCGGGCCGCTGGCTGAAATCGATGCTCGCCATTTCGGTCGCGCGCTGCCGCTGACCGGGATGGCGGGCGACCAGCAGGCCGCTCTTTTTGGGCAGGCGTGCTTCGCGCCCGGACAGGCCAAGAACACCTACGGCACCGGATCTTTTCTGCTGCTCACGACCGGCTCGACGCCTACCCCGTGCCACAACCGAATCCTCTCCACCATCGCCTGGCGTCTCTCGGCGGGCGAAACGACCTATGCTCGTGAGGGAGCGATCTTTTCGACGGGTTCGGCCGTGCAGTGGCTGCGCGATGGGCTGGGCATCATCCCCGACGCAAGCGCCGTAGAGCCACTGGCCGCCTCGGTTCCCGACAGCGGCGGCGTATTTCTGGTGCCGGCCTTCACCGGACTTGGCGCCCCGCACTGGGATGCGGCCGCCCGCGGCGCAGTGCTGGGGCTGACCCCAGGATCGACCGCGGCCCATCTCGCCCGCGCCACCTTGGAAGCCATCGCATTCCAGACACGCGATGTCGTAGACGCCATGACCGCCTCCGGCGGCGTGCCGTTGCGAGAGCTGCGCGTCGACGGCGGAGCGGCCCGCAACGATCTGTTGCTGCAGATTCAGGCCGATTCGCTCGGCGTGCCGGTGCTGCGTCCCGCCAATGTCGAAACGACGGCGCTGGGCGCGGCATATCTGGCCGGCCTGGGAGCCGGACTGTACGACGGGCTGCCGGAGATCGCTCGCCACTGGCGGGCTGAGCGCGTCTTCGAACCGCGCATCTCCGCCGACGAACGCAACACACACCATGCCCAATGGCGCCGCGCGGTCAATCGTGCGCTGCGGTGGGAGCACGCTGGTGCAAGCTACGACTGAGCGGGCCGCCTTCCGGCGCCCAGCTACGTCGACTTACACACCGGGCATCGCGATTTCTCCGCCGGCGTCGCCGCGTTCGTCGTCACCCCCATCGCCGCCGGTTCGCTTGCGCCGGGAAAGTCGCTCGGCCACCCGCTGGGCGGCATCCTGCGCTTGCCGCGCGTATTGCTCCAGTTGGGCACGACTCGGGCGCCGGTTGGTGCGGTAGTAGAACTCCGCGCCACGACCGACCACGGCCGTGCCGGCGTAGGCGATCCCCACCTTCGGCAAGGTGCCGGCGGCGAACGGCAGCAACGTCACCGCCCCCCGCGCCACGGTTCGCCAACCGAACCCAACCCCGACGACCGGCAAAATCTCTTGCAGGATGCCGATCTGATCCTCGAGATCACGCCCGTAGATGGCGGCCAGCTTGTACACCATCATCACCTGGTTTTTGGTCAGGACGATGAAATCAGCCCCGATCGCCGCCAACCCGCCGATGAACGGCAGCAGGGACGGGATATTCGACATCAGGGCGAATTGTGCGTTGACGACCGATGTTTCATCGATCACCACCTTGGCCGCTACCGCTCGCAGGGCGGGATAAGCGCGCCCCAGCGCAGGCGCTCGTTCCGGCATGCGCCGCACGATCTGAGCGCGCAGCGCATCGATGCGCGCTGCCTCATGGGCGGCATGTCCGCTCTGGCGAAATACCGGCGGAGCCAGCGGCAGCGCGCGCAGGCGCTCGCTCAACCCGCTCGATTCCGCAACATCCTCCGGATCGAAAATGATCGCCGCATCGAAGTGGTCCAGGTCGTCGACCGGACCCGTGAGCGGACGCGTCGTCGCCTCGGCGGCGCCTCCTGGCCCAAGCACGGTGTCGGCAAACCACCCGGCGTCGAAGGCCGTAGGACCGAACACTACGAAACGTGGCCGCTCCAGCGCTGCCTCACGCAGTTCGTCGAGGCTGACTTCACGAATCACGCTGACCATATTTTGCAGATTGTTCGCGACACCGAGGGCGGGCGCCATCATTCCTCCCGTTTCGTTCCCTGTTGATTCAGGTTCATGCTGGATGATGCGCGGGCCTCGCGCTGGCGCCTCCAAGGCTGGGGCTTAGCGTGCACCCAGCGGCATGGCCCGCAGTCGATCGCCCGGTTCTGCCCGCTCCACCGTCTCCGGCACGATCAGCAAGGCGTTGGCCAGCACCAGCGAAGTCAGCATACCCGCTCCCTGCGAACCGACGGGACGAGCCGACCACTCGCCAGCCATGTCGCGCTCGATCCAGGCGCGGACATAGTGCCGACGCATGCCCTGGTTTTCCAACCGTTCGCCAAGCACGACCTCTACCGTGGCGGGAGTCAAATCGCGCCGGCCCAGCATCTTGCGGATGGCGGGGCGGCCAAACACCTCAAAGCTCACAGCCGCCGCCACCGGGTTGCCCGGCAGCCCCAGCAGCGGAACGCCGCCGATGCGACCGAACGCCAGCGGTTTGCCCGGTTTCATCCGTACTTGCCAGATCGCAACCTCGCCTGCGGCGCGCAGCGCATCCTTGACGAAATCATAGTCGCCCAAGGAGACCCCGCCGGACGTGACAATCAAATCGCTGGCGGCAGCCCGTTTCAGATGCTCCGCCACGTCGCGCAACCGATCGCGGGCGATGCCGAGCGAAGTCACCTCGGCCCCCCACCCCTCAGCCATCGCCGCCAGCGTCGTCGCGTTGCTGTCATAGATTGCGCCGGGCCGCGGCGGCGTGCCTGGTTGCTCGACCTCATCTCCCGTGGAGAGGACCGCCACTCGCGGCTGCCGATGCACCCGCGCTGTCGTCGCGCCAAGCGCGGCGAGCAAGCCGAGATCGGGCGGCGCCAAGGTGCGTCCAGCGGCGAACACCGCCGACCCGAAGGATACGTCTTCGCCGGCTTGCCGCACGTTGTCGCCAAGAGCCGCCGAGTGAAACACGCGCACAGAATCGGGCGATGCGACCGAATCATCCGTCTCCTCGAAGCGGACCACGGCGTCGGCTCCGACCGGCATCATCGCCCCGGTCATGATCCGAATCGCTTCGCCTGCGCCAACCGTCTGCGTCTCGCCGGACCCAGCCGGGGCGACGGCGGTGACCCGCAGTACCGTCGGCCGCTCATCGCTGGCGTCGATGGTGTCGGCGGCGCGCACCGCATAGCCATCCATCGCAGAATTGCGAAACGGCGGCACGTCGCACGGGGCGCACACCGACTCGGCCAACGTCATGCCGCGCGCCCGCAGCAGCGGCATGTCGACCGCCTCCAGCGGAGTGATGTCAGCGAGAATGCGCGCTAATGCATCATCGACCGAGAGGAGCCGCGCGACATCCTCCCAAGGGCGCTCAGACAACGGTCGATCCGGTTCCGGCATGGGGCGTCGCTCCGCGACGCGGCGGCTACTCCGCGGCGTCGATGCGCTGCATCGCCTCGACCAGATCGCGCACCGCATCCGCAGAGCGGCGCAGCGCGGCCTGCTCGTCGTCGCTCAAGGACAACTGAACGATCTCGCGCAGACCTCCAACCCCCAGCTTGACCGGCACTCCAACGTAGAGGCCATCGATGCCGTACTCGCCACGCAACAGCACGCTGCAGGGCAGCACCCGATTCTGGTCGAGCAGGATGGAATCGATCATCGCCCCAATCGAGGCTCCTGGCGCAGTGTAGGCGCTGCCGGTTTTCAGTAGCGAAACGATTTCGGCGCCGCCGTTCGCCGTCCGCTGCTCGAGCGCCGCAATGCGGTCCACCGGCAGCAACTCCGGCAGCGGGATGC
Source organism: Thermomicrobiales bacterium (assembly GCA_020847015.1). Classification (GTDB taxonomy): domain Bacteria; phylum Chloroflexota; class Chloroflexia; order Thermomicrobiales; family UBA6265; genus CADCWF01. Next base: position 3,989 of record JADLCW010000472.1, read on the forward strand.
CCGCCACGGTCGAGAAGCGCGACAGCGGCACCATCGTGTCGCCGTGCCCGCCGAGCACCAGGGCGTCGACATCCTTGACCGAAACGCCCAACTCCAGCGCGATGAAGGTGCGGAACCGCGCCGCATCGAGCACGCCGGCCATGCCGATGACCCGCTCGCGCGGGAAACCCGCCCGCTCAAAGGCAACGTGGCACATCGCGTCAAGCGGGTTCGAGACGACGACGATCACCGCATTCGGCGACTGGGCAACGACCTGTTGGGTCACCGAGCGGACGATGCCCATATTAGTTTTGAGCAGATCGTCGCGACTCATGCCCGGTTTGCGAGCGATGCCCGACGTGATCACCACCAGATCGGAAGCGGCAGTTTCATCGTAGCCGTTGGAACCGATGACATTGGTGTCGAATCCGAGCACCGGACCCGCCTGCATCAGATCCAGCGCCTTGCCCTGCGGCAACCCTTCGACGATATCGACGAGCACGATGTCCGCATAGTCGCGCAGCGCCAACCACTGCGCCGTAGCGCCGCCGACCATCCCCGCGCCGACGATCGTGACCTTGGGCCGTGCTCCGCTCGCCATCGTCCTCCGCTCTCCCTTCCCCGCGCCTGCCTCGGCCGCGCCCCAGGCCAAGGCGGACCGAGTTCGTTCGCGCTGTCCCACTGCATCTTGGGGAGGCCCGGCACGGCCGGATGATAGCATAGGGGCAGCAGATTCCCCGATCGCGCCAAGGAGCGTTTCGTGCCCAGCATTGTCCGCCAGCCGCGCTTCGCTGTTCCCTTCGGGCGTGGCGAAATCGCCTTCGACCTGCCTCCCGGCGTAACTGGCCGCCAGGTCGTCACCCACCCGGCGCCGCCCCTCGCCAACCCTGCGGCAGCGGCAACCGCCGCGATCGGGACACCGGTCGGAACACCGTCGTTGCGCGAGATGGCGACTGGCAAGCAGCGAGTCCGCATCGCGGTCACCGACGCCACTCGCGCCTGCCCCGATCACGTGCTCGTGCCGCCGATGCTCGCCGAGCTCGCAGCAGCCGGCGTACCTGACGAGGCGATTGTGCTGATCGTCGCCGTCGGCGCTCATCGCGCCAGCACCGACGCCGAGAAGCGGGAGAAGCTGGGCGATGCGATCGTCGACCGTTACCGGGTGATCGACCACGACGGCGCTGACGACGCCAATCTCGTGGCGGTGATGGAGGGACCAGGCGGCGTGCCGTTCCGGATCAACCGCCACATCATCGAGGCCGATCTGGTGCTCTCCACTGGCGTCGTGGAGCCGCATCAGTATGCCGGGTTCAGCGGCGGCGGGAAGACGGTTGCGATCGGCTGCGCCGACGATGCCACCATCGCCTACACCCATGGCCCGGCCATGCTCGACCAATCCGGCACGCGCCTCGCTCAACTGGCGGGCAACCCGTTTCAGGAAGCCGTGCGCGCGGTCGCCCGGGCCGCCGGTCTTGTTTTCGCTGGCAATGCCGTGCTGGACGATGCCGGCCGCATGGTCGCCGTCGCCTATGGCGCCCCGGAAGCTGTCCAGGATCATTTGGCGGAGATAGCCAGTCCGCTGTTCACCACGCCAATTCCCACTCAGGTCGATATCGCCGTCGCCGGGGTTGGCCATCCGAAGGACGTCAATCTCTATCAGGCCAGCCGTGCCGCCAGTTATTTGCAGTTCGCCCCCATTCCAGTCGTGCGTCGCGGCGGCGTCATCATCATTCCGGCCGCCTGTCCGGAAGGGGCCGGCGAGGGAGTCGGCGAGCAGCGCTTCCGGGCGGCGATGGAAGCGGCCGCTCCCGACGAAGTGATCGTGCGGGCGCGACGCGACGGCATCCGCCCCGGCGAACAGCGCGCCTACGTCATGGCTCGCGTGCTGCAGGATGTCCGGGTCATCGTTGCCGGCATCGAGGATCCGGAGACGGCGCGCGCGGTCCGATGTTTGCCAGCGCACGATCTCGACGAGGCGCTCATGATGGCGGTCGACCTGATCGGAGCGCCTGCGGCAGCGCTGGTCATCCCGCACGCATTGTTGACGCTGCCGATCGTGCAAAATGCAGTCTCCGCCGGTTGACCCTGAGGCCAAAGGGCCGCTATACTCCGGCAGCCGGTAAGGGAGCTTGCCCAGGTGGCGGAATCGGCAGACGCGCTAGCTTGAGGGGCTAGTGCCCGTTTAGGGCGTGAAGGTTCAAATCCTTTCCTGGGCACCGTGACGACTCCATTGCTCCGGGCGATTAGCTCAGCTGGGAGAGCGCCACGTTTACACCGTGGATGTCAGAGGTTCGAGTCCTCTATCGCCCACCGGGGTCGCGGGCCGAGGTCTCTACGCGCCAAGGTAGCTCAGTTGGTAGAGCTCACGACTGAAAATCGTGCGGTCGGCAGTTCGAGTCTGCCCCTTGGCACCTTCCAGATCTGAAAAATGCGTCGAGGACGCTCCGGCGCCGGAGCGTCCTCGACGCATTACGACTAACGCCGCGCATCACGCCGTCGGCAGATCCGGTCGCTCTCCCCATTCGTTCCACGAGCCATCGTAGTTTGCCCAGCGGTCGTACCCGGCGCGATCGAGCGCGAAGAGCACTGCCGTCGCCGTCACCCCGCCATTGCAGTAGGCGACCACGGGCGTCTCATCTGTCACTCCTCCAGCGACGAGCGTCTGCCGCAGGTCTTCCGGGGAGCGCCAGTTTCCGCGCTCGTCGAAGAACACCTTGATCGGGATGTTTACCGCTGTCGGCACGTGGCCGCCGCGGCTGCCGCGCACCATGCCGCCGGCGTATTGCAGCGGATCGCGCGCATCGACGATCAGCGCATCGCCCGCACGAGTGTGGCGCAGCACCTGTTCGGCGTCGCGCACCAGTTCGGGACGTGGGCGCGGGGTGAACCGCTCCGGAGCCATGGTCGGCGGTTCGGTCGTCAGCGGCCGCCCCTCGGCCACCCAATGCTGAAACCCGCCATCCAGCACCGCGACACGATCGTGGCCGTAGGCGCGCAGCGCCCACCAGAGCCGTGTCGCGAAGTGCCCCCCAACGTGATCGACAACCACCACATCGCTGTCGTCACCTATACCCCGAGCGGCCATCGCGGTCGCGAACCGCTCTGGCGGAGCCAATTGAGCCTTGACCGGGTTGTCCGGATCGGTGATGTCGGTCGTCCAATCCACGTAGATGGCTCCGGGAATGTGCCCGGCGTCGTACTCGTCGCGTGCGCCGACATACTCGGCTCGCTGCCGCCCCTGGCCCAGATCGACCGTCCGCACATAGCCGCGAATATCGACCACCCGCAGTCTCGGGTCCGCCAGATGGTCGGCCAGCCAGCCAGTGGACACCAGCGTGCCCGGCAATATCGTGTCTTCTCGGTCGCCCATGCCCTGGATCCTCTCGCGCCGCGTCCGTATGCGCCGGCGCGCGAGTTGACGCGAGCCGGCCGGCTGACTATACTCCCACCCGTTGATAGCCGACGCGGAAGTGGCTCAGTGGTAGAGCATCTCCTTGCCAAGGAGAAGGTCGCGGGTTCGAATCCCGTCTTCCGCTCCAGATCAGCAGCCGGTTCGGGGTTCCGAGCCGGCGTTTTCTTTGCCCGGCGCCGCAGGCGGTCTGGCGCATGCGACACTACGCTGGCTGCCGGGCGCTCCCGATGCGCGGACGTGGCGGAATGGCAGACGCCGCGGTCTTAAAAACCGCTGAGGGGCAACCCTCGTGCGGGTTCGAGTCCCGCCGTCCGCACCCAGAAATGTGCCTGGTCAAGCCGAACTCCGAAGAGCCGGTAGGGATTCCCTTGTCCCCCTTGGGGGCGCTGACCCCGATTTCGCGCCAATTCGCCGAGAACCCAGCCTATTATCTAGGCCACTTATCAGCGTAGTTCCGAGGCGGTGCGCCTACATGCGCGGGCGGTGAGTGTGAATAGTTTCACTAATCAATTGGCGTCTTGACAACTCTCTATCCAATGATAAAGTCTAAATGAAGACTGATCGCTATCCACATGATCAACACAACTCTTTACCGATTAGTCGATCTGAACAGGCTTTCCGAACGCCGTAACTCGCGATAGACCGTGAAGGAGGAGGTCGAGATGGCCACGAGCGCCGTGCACGGTGTCAGGCTGGGATTGGTGGGAGCGGTCATCGTCGCGAGTTTCGGGTTCGCTCTGGCGCCCGTGGCCTTTGCGGAACCAGGAGACCGATCAACGCAAACTCCAGAGATACTCGGCGGTCCCAATGTGGTCGTTCTGCCCGAGCTTTCGATCCGGGTAGCGGACGGAACCGCGCGTCGCGAGCTCGTTCAGGGTCAGCGGGTAGGCGCCACCTGTCAATTTTCCTTCGAGTTCGAAGCGGATGCAGGCAACACAGTTCCGGAGATGGCATCAGTGGTCGCGGTTGATCCCGATTCGTGCCGAGCAGAGATCCAGCGTGGAATGCCAACTTCGCTGCCGAGCGACCTGCAGGTCGCCCCAGGAACGGAAGAAGGTGACGGGGGGCAAGCGGTGGATACCACGGCGGACCAGCGCGGAGGAAATCACTCCAAGGGAAACACCCAACGGCGCACGGATCGAGAAGTCGCAGCCCAAGCCGTGGGCTTGAAATCCACATTCTGGACGATATGGGAGGATCCAGCCAAAGCAGTGATTAACGAAGTGCGCACATCCGTCCGGTCACATGAAAAAAACGGACAGATCTCTAATGCTGACTGCACTTGGTACTGGCAACGACTCGGCCAGACCGGTTGGCAACGCGACGCGGGCTTTCATGACTTCGCTTGCACGTCCAAAGCGAACAAGGCGAAGTCCGTGGACAGCGAGCACTTCTTCAATGACGACTTCCTTGGCCCAGTGTGCTCGGGTCGGGTGCGGACCCACGTCTACTACGTCAATAATGCCGCGACGGTGACCTTGAACAAAATGAAGGGGTCCATCAAATATACTTGGGCGGAAGGAGGGTGCCAGAGCTGGCTCGGCTACGGCACGCTCTTTGAACCCGGAGCGTTCTATAGCAACTAGCTGAGCCAACGGAGCGCCGCCGCCTCGGATGAAACGAGGCGACGGCGCTTTAGCCGAGGGAGACCGATGACAACCGCGCGCATCCTAATGCTCTCGCTAGTTTTGACCGCCGGCGTTCTGGTCAGCGCAGCATCGGCGATCGAGATCGGGCAAGCCTCGCTGCTCCAAGCGCCCGCCGACGGCGTCTCTATCGAGCGCTTGGCATTCACGCCTCCCCTGCCGTTCGCCATGGAACCCACGACCGCCAGCTTGGATCGGATCGCGATCGAGGCCGGATCGGCCCTGAACCTCCCCGACATCGGTCCGGTGCTCATCTACATCGAGCAAGGAACATTGGATTTTGACCTTCGTCAACACCCGGTGTCGATCGTCAAGGCTGGCGGCGATTCCGACAAGGCGTCCCAGCGCAAGGTTGGGCGCGGCCAGATCCCAGCCGGGTACGGCGTCTACTCCGCCGACGGCGATCTCGGCGCACCGAAGAATTCGGGAGGCGAAGACGTAGTCTTGCTCGCGGTTTGGTTTGTCGCGCAGCTGCCCGAAGCGGGGTATGAATCAGCAGGAGGCGCAGCCACCGCGGTCACCGGCCCAGCACGATCGCCAGCACCATAACTGAATCAAACACCGAATTTGTAGTCCCGCTATTCGTTCAGCGAAGCGGGTCTTGTTCGGCCAGGTTCCCCTCGTCCCGGGCCCGCCCGCTCGGCTCATTGTGTGACTCGTCTGGTACATCGTCACCCTCGTCACCCGACTCCTCATGTATTCGCGCACGGCAAGCATTCGGATGTCTTGCCGCTCGGGGACAGCGCGAAGATGGCGCCGGCGGCAACCTCCCAGTCCTTTCATTTCCGACCCGCAGAACTGCACCGTTA
>JADLCW010000473.1 GCA_020847015.1 Thermomicrobiales bacterium
GAGCGCGGCGAAGCGGTCGGCCGCCTCGGCCAGCCAACGGTCGCGGGGCAACGGGCGGGGCATGGGGCGACTCCTTTCGGCGGGATTGACGTCCGCCCCCCATCCTACCCCCGCCGCAAAACATTGACGCGCACCCCGCCGACCGCCCGCGTTTGACGCCAAATCGCCGCTCCCCTATACTCCCCCTCGTTCATTGCGGGGGCGTAGCTCAGCTGGGAGAGCGCTACAATCGCACTGTAGAGGTCGGGGGTTCGAGTCCCCCCGCCTCCACCGACAGGAATGCGAACGACCCGACCTTGCGGTCGGGTCGTTGCTTTTCGTGGCTGAATGTTCCGCGCCTTCAGTCCGCCGGCTGCGGCGACCACTTGCCGTGACCGCTGGGGGGCAGATCCCGCTCGCCGTGGGGGGCCGGGCGCTGCTCCTGAGGCGGCTGTGGCTGTACGAAGCGAGTGGCTGGGCGCCCGCCCGGAGGACCGACCAGGTCCGGCTGCGGGCGCGGCGTATCGAACAGCGATTCCAGCTCCTCGCCCTCGATCGTCTCTTCCCGGATCAGCAGCTCGGCGATGGCCTCCAGTTTGTCGGCGTGCGCGGTCAGGATCGCCTTGGCTCGCTCGTGCGATTCCCCGACCAGCCGGCTGATCTCCTGGTCGATGCGGTAGGCGACCTCGTCGCTGTAATTACGCTGCTCGCTGATCTCACGCCCCAGAAACACCAGCTCGTCTTTCTTGCCGTAGGCCAGCGGACCCAGCGCCGCACTCATGCCGAACTCGGTGACCATCCGGCGCGCCACCCCCGTGGCCCGCTCGATATCGTTAGCGGCTCCGGTGGATTGCTCCTCGAACACCATCATCTCGGCCGCGTGTCCAGCCATGAACACCGCCAGGTCATCCTCGAACTGCGCCTTGGTCTTGAACAGCCGATCCTCGTCGGGCACCACCCGGGTGTACCCGCCCATCATCCCGCGCGCCACGATGCTCACTTTGCGCACTGGGTCGGAGTTGGGCAGCATCCGCGCCACAAGCGCGTGCCCCGCCTCATGGTAAGCGGTCATCGTGCGTTCGCGTTCGGAGATCACCCGGCTCTTGCGCTGGGGTCCGGCGATGACGCGATCGATCGCCTCGGTCAGTTCATCACGACCGACGGTCTTCTTGTTGCGGCGCGCGGCCAGGATGGCGGCCTCATTGACCAGGTTCTCCAGATCGGCTCCGGAAAACCCGGGCGTCTGTCGCGCCAGATTCTCGATGGAGACGTCTTCCTCCAGCGGCTTGCCGCGAGAGTGCACCTCCAGAATGGAGCGGCGACCCTGGATATCCGGCCGGTCGAGAATCACCTGCCGGTCGAAGCGGCCGGGACGCAGCAGCGCCGGGTCCAGCACGTCGGGGCGGTTGGTGGCGGCGATGACGATGACGTTGGTGGAGCTGTCGAACCCGTCCATCTCCACCAGAATCTGGTTGAGGGTCTGCTCCCGCTCGTCATGGCTGCCGCCCAGACCGGCTCCGCGCTGGCGACCGACCGCGTCGATCTCGTCCACGAACACGATGCACGGAGAGTTGCGCTTGGCCTGGTCGAACAGGTCGCGCACGCGGCTCGCTCCGACCCCGACGAACATCTCGACGAACTCGGACCCGGAGATGCTGAAGAAGGGCACTCCCGCTTCGCCCGCGACTGCCCGCGACAGCAGCGTTTTGCCGGTGCCCGGCGGACCGACCAACAGCACTCCCCGCGGAATACGCGCTCCCAACGACGCGAATTTGTCGGGATATTTGAGAAACTCAACGACTTCGGCCAGTTCCTCCTTGGCCTCGTCCACCCCGGCCACATCGCTGAAGGTGACACTTGGTTTGTTCCCGGTGAACAGGCGCGCCCGGCTTTTGCCGAAGGACATCGCCTGATTGTTGCTGCCTTGGGCCTGCCGCATCATGAACACGAAGATGCCGACCAAAAACAGCGTAGGCAGCAAGAACGTGAGCGCCCCCAGCCAGCTCGCCCAGCGGCTGGCCGGCTCGAATCGAATCAGATCCGGCGGCAACTGCGCCGGGTCCACACCGTAGCTCTTGAGCACGGTGATGAGATCGGCATCCGGAGGCAGCGTCGTCGTTGCGTCGCTCTTGCCAGCCGTACGGACATATTCGACCCGCACCTCACGGCTGTCTTCGCGCTGGATCAGTTGCGCGACCTGGTTGTTCTTGATATCCGACGCCACCGCGCCGATCGAACGTTGCGCGAGCTGCGCACCGCCGCTGGCGAAGGTCATCCAGAGCGCGACCACCGCCACGACCAGCACCAGCCAAACCAGCCCGTTACGAACCCACCTGGAATCTCCCAATGCAATGTCTCCCACGGCACGCCGACGCGGGCGAAACGAACCGATTGTTCTGCGTCGCGCGAAGCCGAATTATACACCGGCCGTCTCTGCTTCCGACTGAATCGCTGCCGGGTCCAGCACCGCGATATACGGCAGATTGCGATACCGATCGGCATAATCCAGCCCGTAGCCGATGACGAATTCATCGGGAATCGAGAATCCGACGCGGTCGACCTGCACGTCCACCGCCGCTCGGGACTCCTTGCGCAGCAACGCCACAACTTCGATCGAGGCCGGGTTACGCCGCCGCAGCACGTCCAGCAGATATTGCAGTGTCAGCCCGCTATCGACGATGTCTTCCACAACCAGCACGTCGCGCCCCTCGATCTCCTGATTGAGATCTTTCAAGATCCGGACCACGCCGCTGCTGCGGGTGGCCGGCCCGTAGGAAGAGACGGCCATGAAGTCGATCTCGACCGGGGTCGTCATCGCCATCATCAGATCGGTCATGAAGGCAACCGCCCCGTTCAGCACCCCGATCATCAGCGGCACGCGCCCGGCGTAATGCGCATCCAGCTCCTTGCCCAACTCGTAGATGCGCCGCTGCAATTCCTGCTCCGTAATCAGGATTTTCGAAACACCGGCGGCGCGCCGCTCCGTTTGCCAACTCATCCGCCATCCCCCATCGCTCCCGACCGCCGCAGCGCAACGCGCCCGGCCCGCGCCCCGGCGACCAGCCCGTGCCCGAGTTCAATTGTGCGGCCCGACGCGACCGGTCGCAGCAAGTCCAGCACGGCGGCGGTGCGTTCAGCCGTCAGGTCGGTCACGCCGGACCGAGTCAGCCAGCTTCGCACCGCGCGGCGGGCGACGGCCGGCGGAGCGGCCAGCAACGGCGCCGCGCGCAAGCTGCCGTCGTCTCCGGTGGCCTCGCGGCGAACGCGCTCCCCCCAGGCAGCGAGCACGGCGTCTTCCTCAGCGGCGATCGCGGCGTAGCGGGCCAGCGCCGGCACGACCCCTGGGGAGATGCGCTCCAGCAGCGGCAACGCCGCATGGCGCAACGCGTTGCGCCGGAATGCCGGGTCATCGTTGGAGGGGTCCTGAATCGGTTCCAGCCCGAGATCGGTCACGAACGCCGCCAGCGTCGCCCGCCGCTCGCGCAACAGGGGCCGCCACAACGGCAACGGACGCGGTTCTCCGCCATCGTCCCACCATGGAACACCGAGTTCGCCCCATTCGGCCATGGCCCGGGCTCCGGTCAACCCCGCCCCGCGCAGCAGGTGGAGCAACACGCTTTCGGCCTGATCCTCTTCCTGGTGCGCCAGCACCAGCGCGGCCGCGCCCTCGCTGCGAACGAGACCCGCCAGCAGCCGGTAGCGTTCGCGGCGGGCGGCTTCCTCGACTCCCTGCCCGGGATGGGTTTCCACCGGACAAGCTGCCGGTCGCAACGGGCGGAAGGGCGTCCCCAGCGCCGCGGCCAAATCGGCCGCCCGCCTCTGCTCGGCGCTTGATTCGGGGCGTAGCCGATGGTCGACGTGAGCCAGCAGCAACCGCACCGGCTGCCGGCGGGCGAGACGGCTCAGCGCTGCGGCCAGCGCCAGCGAATCGATCCCGCCGGAGAACCCGACGACGAGGAGGTCATCAGGGGCGAAGGCGCGCGAGCGCAGCCGGGCGAGCAGTCGCTGCTCCAACCCGGTGAAGTGGGCAAACGGCAACGCGCCGGAGAATTGCTCCGGCGCGTGCATAGTCTCGTGCTCCTGGGTGGTGCCGACGGGTGGAATCGAACCACCGGCCAAGGGCTTATGAGTCCCTTGCTCTGCCTCTGAGCTACGTCGGCGAGCGATCCATGAACTATCGGCAACGATACCACGCCCCTCCGATCCGCTTCAAATCGGTTCGGCGGCCGATCGACTGCGCGGCCGGGTGAGACAATGGGGCTGGCGGGATATATGGTTCACCCGGGAGAGGCGTCCCATGGTCGGGAGTCTGCTGCCGCTGCGTCGTGCGCCGTTCTCTCGCGTCCTCGGCGCTTTCACACAGGCGCTCACCTCCCTGTTGGTTCTCTTGCTCTCCGCCGGATGTCGTCCCGCGCAATCGCTCGCGCAGATGAGCACCCCGACAACGACGGTGTCCGTCGGGGGCGAGTTCCTGCACCTCAGCCCAGTTCCCGAGCAACGACGCCACCCCGAACGGAAGGATGCGTTTCAGATCGAACCAGGCGCGCCGGCCCGTGCGCGGTTCGGTTTCATCTCGCAGTACAGCGACGCCACCCCGTTTCGCATCTTGCTCCTGCTCAACTACCGGCAGGTCAATTTTGCGGCGCGCCTGGCGAACCCGTCATTGGCCAGCGGCGCCTTCCCGGTCGCCTCGCCGATTGCGCTGCTCGCCGCCGGCGAGATGCGACTCGCGCTGGAGTTCACCGCCCCGCCGGGGGAAGAGATCGACTTCGACTTGTGGACGGAGCCGCTGGCCGAAGGCTTCTACGATCTGGCGCTCATCGTCGTCCCCGACCCGGACCAGACCCAGCGCGACCTGCCCTATTTCACCGTCCGCCAACATGTCATCCGCGCGAGCGTTCGGGTCGGTGAGGCCGCGC
>JADLCW010000474.1 GCA_020847015.1 Thermomicrobiales bacterium
GAGCGAAGCGAAGGATCTCGGCTCCGCGCGACCACTTTTCCGACTGGGCGCCCCCGCGGATCGGCGCGCGCAGCGGCTGGCGGAACCGCTCGGCCGCGCTCATCCTGATTGCCTGGCTGCTGGCCGTCGCATCGGCAAGCGGAACCGCTCGGCGGCGATCGCTTCCGCCTGCCTGACCACCGTTTCGGTGGCCCCCTCGGTCATCTCCGGCGGGTCGCCGCAGCGAGGGCCGGTCGCGAGCGCCGGCCCCGCATACCGTCCCCGAACGTCAACCGGAGCGCGGCAGCCCGCGCCGGCCCCAAGCGCCGGTCCCAGGCGCCCGCCGGAGCGCGACCCTACGCCACCGCCGCCGGCGCGCGGCGGCTCAGCGCCGTCGCCGCCGCGGCGCGCAGTTCGAGCGGCCGGAACGGCTTGAGCAGCACATCGCAGCCGAACGCCGCCAATCGGTCCGCGGCGGCCGCCGCTTCCTGCGGACACGCCGTGATGACCAACACCGGCAGCGCCAGCGTCGCCGGATGGAGGCGCAACCGCTCCAGCAGCGCCAGTCCCTCCGGCCGCCGCTCGAACAGCAGATCGAGCACCAGCAGATCGGGCGTCAGGAACGCCACCTCGGCGGCGGTCAGGTCGGCGCAGGCGAGCGCGGCGACGGCGTAGCCGGCGGCCGTCAGCGCGCGGCGAGCGATGTCGCGCGTGGCGCGATCGTCATCGAGCACGAGGATGTGGACGAGGGGCTCGAACACGCGGGGCCTCCAGATCGAGCGCGCGCGAGGACGACGCCGCAAGGGCGGAACGCAGGGAGGAAGGCGGCGCCGCTCTTCGCGCCCCAATCGCACTGTAGCCGGGGGCGTCCCGCGGCCGCATCCGTAAGGATACGTAGTCCGGAGCGTGGGTTTGCCCCGGCCAGCGCTGCTGGACGGCGCGATGCACCGCGAACGCGCCGCGCCCCCGCCACGCGCCGCGCCAGGCGAACCCGACGCGGCGCGCGGCAGAGCGGCAGGGCGGCTAGGTCGAGGTCTGATAGCCGCACCCCGGGGCGATGCGGGCCGCCGCCTGCGAGTTGTCGTAATGGACCTGATCGCGCACCCACGGCTCCACGCACACCCCGTCCCCGTCGTAGGCGTCGCGCCAGACGTAGCCGGAGATGCACGAAAGTGGACCGTAAGGGCCGTTGGGATCCACGCGGGACGCCTGGCTGGCGTTGTCGTAGGCCGCCTGGTCGCGCTGGCTGGGATCGACGCAGGCGACATCACCGGGGAACGCCTCGCGCCAGACGTACCCCTGGGCGCAGGTGTTGGCCCCGTACGGACAGGTCTGGGCGGAAGCGGCGCGGCGCCCGGCGACCAGCGCCAATGCGGCCCCGGCGCCCACCCGCGCTCCGGTCGCCAGCAGCCCCCGGCGCGAACGCCGAGCGGCGAACCGAGCGGTCATCGCATCGAACAGTTGAGATTCCATGGTTGCACTCCTCGACGGTGGTTTCGCTCCGGATCGACCCCGACGATCGACCTCGGCGCACCTTGAGAATGCGCCGTTCCCGCCGGCCGCGCATGGTGAGGATTCACCGTTTCGGCCAATCGAAACAGAGGACACCACGAACCGGATTGCGGACAGGCGCGTCGCCGGGCCACAGCCGATCGGATCGCGCCGGAGTGCTTCGGCGAGTGTACGTACACATCCGCTATACTGACCGGGGAAGCGCATCCGGCGTCTTGCCAAGGGGCGCGCGGGCGGAGGGGCGGGCGTGAACCGGGTCGGCGTGGTGGTGGTCGACGACGAGGCGATCTTCCGGGGCGGCGTGCGCGGCGCGCTCGAACCAGACGACGCCTTGCTCGTCATCGGCGAAACAGCGGGCGAGGCGGGCGCGGTCGACAAAATCGCTCAGGTGCAGGCGGATGTCGTCGTGGTCGGGGTCAACCCGCCGGCCATGCAGGGGGTGGAAACGCTGCGCGAGTTGCGCCGCCGGCTGCCCCGCGCGGCGCTGCTGGCGCTCGCCGCCTACCCCGACGCCGCCGGCCGCAACGAAGCGCTGGCCGCCGGAGCCACGATCTACGACGCCAAATCGATCGACGCCGACGATCTGCGCCGCCTCGTGCACGAGGCGCTGGCCGCCGTCCGCCCCTACACCCCCGGCGACCCAGCGCGCGCCAACGGGCGCAACGGTGGTCCCGGCTGGCGCGGCGCGGCTCCGCTTTCCCGCCGGGAAACGCAGATTCTGCATCTGGTCGCGCGTGGCCAGAGCAACAAGGAGATCGCCGCCGGGTTGGGCATCTCCGACCAGACGGTGAAAAACAACATCACCTCGCTGCTGCGCAAGTTGGGAGTGCAAGACCGCACCCAGGCGGTCATCTACGCGCTGCGGCAGGGGTGGATCGACGCCGCCGAGGACGAACCCGCGCGCGACGCGGACGAGGCGGAAAGCCGCCGCTAACCCGGAACCGACGCCAGCCGGCACGCGACATGGCACGCGGACTGCATGCAGCGACCACGAGGGCAACCTCGGAAGGAGTTCGTCATGTTGCTGCTGATCATGGTCGTTCTGCTGTTGCTGGCGCTGTTTGGCGGCGGTTGGGGTGCGCGCCGCTATGGGGCCGCCGGGTTCGCGCCGCTGGGTATTCTCATCGTGCTCCTGCTGATCTTCTGGCTGAGCGGCGACCTGGTCGTCTAGCGCCGGCCGGGAAGTGAACCTCGCGCAACCGCGCGTGGTCGGCCACGCGAACTGGTTGTCTGGGGCCGGCCAGGTAGTGAACCGGTCTCCTGGCGCCCGGGCGAATGGCGGTGCCGCGGCCCGCAGCCCGCGAGCGGCGACGCCAACGTGCGGCGCGCGCGGAAGCGGCTTCGCCAGGTGGCCGCGCCCCGCCGCCGCACCTCACCCCGAACGCCCCGCGCGCCCCAACCCGCGCGCCAGCCCGTGCGCCGTCCATGTCATCCCGCGCGCCCTCCTGCCTCCCGCCCGCGCTTCCGCTGTGCCCGCCCGCGCCGGGGCATCCTGAGCGCCCACCCGTGTCATCCTGAACGCAGTGAAGGATCTCGCGTTCGCAATCGCTCTTGCTTTCGTCAGAGCGGCTGCCATGCCGAGATCCTTCGCATTCGCTCAGGATGACACACGGGGGTGAGCGCCGGATGACACACGGGGGTGAGCGCCGGATGACACCGCAGGGGCGCGCCGGATGACACCGCAGGGGGCTCAGGGACACCGTAGGGGGGCGCAGGATGACCCGGGGGGTAGGCCGTCTCAGGACGCGGCGGAGCCGACGCGCAACGCCTGGTCCGCTTCGTCGCGCCACACGCCCAGCCGCCGATAGCGGCGGTAGCGCGCCTCGCGCAGCCGATCCACCGCCGCCGGGTCGTCCAGCGGGTAGGCCGCGAGCAGTTCGCGCAAATGGCGCGCGATCGCCGCTCCGGTCGCCTGGATCGTGGCGCGCGGTCGCTCGTGAGCCGGTTCCGGTTCCGGCACGATCTCGTCGATGACCCCGAAGCCGAGCAGATCCGGCGCGGTGATGCGCATGGTCGCCGCCGCTTCCGGCGCCCGCGCGGCGTCCCGCCACAGAATGGCGGCGCTGGCTTCCGGCGAGGCGACCGAGTAGATGGCGTTCTCCAGCATCAGCATCCGGTCGGCCACCCCGATGGCCAGCGCGCCGCCGCTGCCGCCCTCCCCGATCACCACCGCGATCGACGGCACGCGCAAGTCCGCCATGGTCAGCAAACTCTCGGCGATGGCCGTCGCCTGCCCGCGCTCCTCCGACCCGACGCCGACATCGGCTCCCGGCGTGTCGATCAGCGCGATCACCGGGAAGCGGAACTTCTCGGCGTGACGCAACAAGCGCTCCGCCTTGCGATAGCCCTCCGGGCGGGCCATGCCGAAGTTGCGATCGATATTCTCTTTGGTGTTGCCGCCCTTCTGGTGCGCCAGCACCATCACGGTGCAGCCGTCGAAGGCGGCCAGCCCGCCGATCAGGGCGTGGTCGTCGCCGAACACGCGATCGCCGTGCAGCTCCACGAAATTGGTGGTCAACTCGCGCAGGTAATCCAGCGCGTGCGGCCGCTGGGGATGACGCGCCAGCTTGACCCGATCCCACGCCGCCAGCGGAGCCGGCTCGGGCGTCCCTCCGTCAGCCATCGGCGCGCTCCCCCACCGCGACCGGCGCGGCCAATGGCTCGACCGGGCGCGGCGGCGCGTTGCGCTGGTAATGGTCGAGCAAGGTCGTCAGCGTGGCGCGCAGATCGTCGCGGCGGACGACGAGATCGATCGCGCCGTGCTCCAGCAGGAACTCGGCGGTCTGGAACCCCTCCGGCAGTTTTTGGCGGGTGACCTGCTCGATGACGCGCGGACCGGCGAATCCGACGATGGCCCCCGGCTCGGCCATGATGATGTCGGCCACCGTGGCGTAGGACGCGGAAACCCCGCCGTAACACGGGTCCGTCAGCAGCGCGATGTGGGGCGCGCCAGCCCGACCCAGCCGCGCCAGCGCGGCGACCGTTTTGGCCATCTGCATCAGCGAGAAAATGCCCTCGTGCATGCGCGCCCCGCCCGAGGCGGACACGGTCACCAGCGGCAGCCGGCGCTCGGCCGCGCGCTCGATGGCGCGCACCAGCTTTTCCCCGAACACCGATCCCATGCTGGCGCCGAGGAATTCAAATTCGCTGACCGCCAGCACCAACGGCCGCCCCTCCAGCATCGCCTCGCCGATCACCAGCGCCTCCCCCTCGCCGGACTTGGCGCGGGTGCGCGCCAGCTTGTCCGTGTAGGGACCGCCGCCATCGACGAATTCGAGCGGATCCTCGGTGGCGATGCCGCGATCCCACTCGGTGAAGGAGTCCGGGTCGCTGAGCAGGGCGATCCGCGCCCGCGCGCGCAGACGCAGATGATGACTGCATTTGGGGCACACGCGGTTGTTGCGCTCCAGCTCGCGCGAGTAGATCACCTCGTCGCATTTGGGGCACTTGACCCAGAGATCTTCGGGGATCTGCAGCTCGCCGCTCTCGTCCAGCGGCTGGGGGCGAAACTTGCCGCGGCGCTGGAAAAATTCTCGCATCGCCGGCTTTCCGTGGGTCGAACCCCCGCCGGCCGCCCGAGCGGCACGCGACGGCGCGCCCCCGCGGGGCGTACCGGTCAGCATACGCGAGGGTCTCGAGCGCGGGCAAGCCGCGTCCGGCGCGGCGAACGGCGCTCAGTCGGCGGCGGCTCCGGCCGCAACCGGCTCGAACGCGGCGGCCGGGCGCCGCTCCACCAGCAGCACGGCGACCGCCGCAGCGGCCCCGAAGGCGACGTTGATCGCCAGCGACGGCGCGTACGTGCCCGACAGCTCGTAGAGCATGCCGTCCACCCAGGCGGCGACCCCGAATCCGAGATTCATGAAGGTGAACATCGCGCCAAAGATGACGCCGAGATGGCGCGGTCCGTACCGATCGGCGGCGATGGCGGCGGTCAGCGGAGTGGTCGCCGTCCAGGAGATGCCCAGCACGATGGCGTAGGCGTAAATGAGATTGCCCACCGGCAGCACCGCCAGCAGCAGAAACGCGACCCCACGCAGCGCGTACACCAGCGCCAGCACCGACGTGCGGCGGTGGCGGTCGGCGACGATGCCCAACGCCAGGCTGCCGAGAATGCTGACCACCGCCGTCACCGAGATGACGTTGGCGGCATGCAGCACCGTCATGCCCATATCGTCGGCGTAGGCCATGAAGTGGGTGTTGGGAAACGCCATCGTCCAGCCGCAGGTCACGAACCCGAAGGCGAGCAGCCAGAAGGCGGGCGTCGCCAGCGCCGTCCGCAGATCGACGCCATGTTCGGGTCGCGCCGGGCGCGTCGCGCGCTCCCCCGGACCGTTGCGCAGCACCACCAGCCCGAGCGGGACCATCACCACCAGCAAGGTGATGGCGAGCAAGCGGTAGGTCGTTTGCCAGTCGGTGCGGGTCAGAATCCACGACGCGACGGGCACGATGAGCAGTTGCCCGAAGGCGGACCCCGAGGTCGCGATGGACAGCGCGGCGGCGCGGCGGCGCTGGAACCAGCGACCGACGAACGCCGTCGCGTTGACCGGACTGGCGGCCGCCAGCCCGACCGAGGAGAGCACTCCCCAGAAGAAGTAGATCTGCCACAGCGAGTGGGCGCTGGCGAGCGGAATCAGCGACAACCCGAGGATCGTGCAGCCGACGATGATGACCGCCTTCGGTCCCACCCGGTCGATGATCAGTCCGACCAGCGGCTGAAAAATCGACAGCACGATCATGCCCACCAGCACCGCCCCGGACAACGCGGCGCGATCCCACCCGTATTGGTCCGAAACCGGCTTGAGCACCACGCCGAACAGGAACCGCGCCCCGCTGGCCACGGTCAAAATGACGGTCAGCGCGGCGACCACCGTCCACGCCGCCGCGCCATCCATGCCCGACGGGTCCGCCGCGCGCGGCTCCGGTTCGGTGCGCACCAGCGGCGTCCGCTCGCGTTCGCTCACGGTGTGCGTCTCCTCCTCGCGCCTCATGCCGACGCGCACGCGGGATTGTACCGCCTCGTCGGAGGCTCGGCCGCCGCCGTGCGACCTCGGTCGGGCAGCCCTGCCGGCGCCCGCCGGCCGTCGCCGCGCACTCCATCGGCCGAGCGCGAGCGCGAACTAGCGCAGCGCCAGCGCCGTCTCCTGAATGGCGGCCGCAGCACGCTCCGCGCCGCCGGCCCGGATCATCTCGTCCCGCAGCGTCGAGACCCGCTCCCGATAGCGCCCATCGGCCAGCACCGCGTCGGCCGCCGCCAGCAGCGCGTCCGGGGTCGGCTCCACTCCCTCCAGCGAGCGCCCCAGACCCAATTCCGCCACGCGCCGCGCGTTGAGAAACTGATCGGCCATCTGCGGCGCGACGACCAGCGGCACGCCGAGGCGCAACGCCTCCATGGTCGAGTTCATGCCGCCATGGGTGACGAACAGATCGGCATGACGCAGCACCGCGATCTGCGGCACATGCGGGCGAGCGACGATCCCTGGCGGGACGGCGCCCAGCGCCTCCGGATCGGTGCGGCCGGTGGCGACGACGGCGCGCCATGGTCGCTCGGCCAGCGCCGCCAGCGCCGCCCGGTAAAATGTCGGGTTATCCGACGCCACCGTGCCCAGCGAGACGTACACCAGCGAGCGTCCATCTGCCGGCGGCAGCGGAAATTCGGCCGCCGTCGGCTCCTCCCGCAGCGAGGGGCCGGCGAACAGGTAGCGATCGTCGAAGGCGCCGCCGTTCGGCTGGTACGAGCGC
>JADLCW010000475.1 GCA_020847015.1 Thermomicrobiales bacterium
GTAGGCGGTCCAGAGACCGGTGTAGCCGGCTCCAAGGATGGCGACATCGACATCGACCGAGCCGTCGAGGCGCGGCCGGGGGGTCAGATCGCCGGCAGTTTCGAGCCAGAAACTCACGTCACGGTACTCTCGCATCGTCTGCTCCTCGCCGATAGCGCGCTCGAAAAATCTGGCCGCTCGCGTGCCCCCGTCGCGCCGTTCGGCGGGGGTAGTTGAGCGGAAGCCGTGCGGCAGAGGATAATCGGCCACGCCCGCGCACGAACGCCGTCGCGCGCGGGCAGCGGCGCGGCCGGAGGCGGCGCGGGCAAGCAGGGGAGACGAAACGCCCCACAATGGCCAATCTGATCACCGTCGGCCGGCTGGTGCTCCTGTTCGGCGTGCTCGCCATCATCGCGCGCGCGCCGGTCGATTTGGCGCTGCTCTCCATGGCGCTCATTATCGTCGTGTTCGCCGGCGACGGGTTGGACGGCTGGGTGGCGCGCAAGCGCGGCTCCGCCTCCCAGTTCGGCGCGGTGCTCGATATCGCCGGCGACCGCATCGTGGAAACCGTGCTGTGGGTGTTTTTCGCCTACCTGCGCGTCATTCCCCTCTGGGTTCCGCTGCTGGTCATCGTCCGCGGCGGAATCGTCGATGCGCTGCGCTCCCTCTCCTATGCCGAAGGGATGACCGCCTTCGGTCCCAGCAACATGATGCGCTCCGATGTCACCCGCTGGCTGACGGCGGGTCGCTTCATGCGCGGATTGTACGGCTACGCCAAAGCGGCCGGGTTCGTGTTTCTCACCGGTTATGTCGGTTTCGTGCACCCGGCGACGGCCGGCTCCTGGCTGGAAACCGTGTACGGTCAGGCGTGGGTGCGCGCCCTCGGCTGGGGTTCAGTGTGGCTGGCCATCGTGCTGATGATGGCGCGCGGCTTGCCGGTCATCTTCGACGCGCTGCCCTACCTGCGCAATGCGCCCGCGCCATCATCGACCGGCTCCGAGGCGAAGCGGTGAAGGCGACCGAGTCGACCAACCGGCCGGTCCTGCCCGCGACCGATGGGCACGCTCCCGAGGCGATCCGCCCCTCGCGCGCGCCCAGTCCGAAGTTCCGGCTGGAGGAACGCGACTGGCTGCGCCACCGCCTCAGCATCGCCACCGCGATGCTGTTCGCCTGGACGATCGGGTTGCTGCCGCGCGTCCCGCGCGATTGGGTGGGCGACCGCATTGGCGATGTATGGCGGTTGTTCGCCCCGACCTATCGCGCCAACGTGCGCGCCAATCTGACCCAGGCGATGGGGTTGGCCGAAACCGATCCGGCGCTGGACGGGTTGATGCGTGATGTGTTCCGCCGCAACGCGCGCAATTTCACCGATCTGTTTCGCATGCTGCATCTGCGGCGCGATGATTTCGAGCGACTGGTGCGGGTGGCCGAAGGCGGTTGGTCGACGCTGGAGGGCGAACTGGCGCGGGGTAAAGGGATCGTGCTGGTGACCGGTCACCTCGGGGCCTTCGATATGGTCGGCCACGCCATCGGGGCGCGCGATCACCCGTTGACGGCGCTGACCGGCCGAACCACCACTCGCTTCATCTTCGACGCCGTCAATCATCTGCGCGCCGGTCACAACGTGACCATCGTGGAGGCGACCCCGTCCGGGGTGCGCAAGGTGATCCAGGCGCTGCGGCGCAACGAACTGGCCGTTTTTGTCGCCGATTACGATTTTTTCCAGAACGGACTGCCGGTAACGTTGTTCGGCCGGGCCACCACGCTGCCGCCGGGACCGGTGCGCATCGCGCGCGACACCGGAGCGCCGGTATTGGGAGCCTTCGCCCAGCGCACCGCCAGCGGGTACGACCTGAGTTTCATGCCGCCCTTCACGGTGCCTAAAACGCGCGATCTGGAAGCCGATCTGGCGCTCGGGATGGCGAAGCTCACCGAGATGCTGGAGCGGGCCATCGCGGCCATGCCGGAGCAGTGGGTCATTTTGCAGCGGGTGTGGCCGGAGACTCCGGCCGAACCGGTGCGCGTATTCCCGGTCGGCTCGCCGCTGGAGAGCGAGTTTCTCAAGCGGGTCGACGAGCTGCTGCCGCCGCCTCGCTCCGGCGACGGCGCGCGCGGGGATTAGCGCTCCGGGCTGCGGCTGACGATCGATCGTCGCTCATGGCGCCCAGGCAGCAGCCTGGTCGCCCGCCATGCTCAAGTTCCGCATGTAGCATGATGATCTCATGAAATCGTCGTGAAAATCGTACATTATTTCGCATCATGCGCTACGCTGGCGATGTTTGATACGGCAGATGGTACGAGCGGGCAATCGCAGGCAATGGGGCCGGCGATGGCCCCGGTCGTACCGCCGCGGGAACGCTCATGCCCAGCCGCTGCCGTGACCCGCCCGCTCCCGACCCGCAATGAACGCGGGGACGGTTGGGAGTCCGTGCGACCGAAGCATCCCACCCGCCCCCGAACCAGGCGAATCCGTACCGGCTCCGCCCAGCCATAGCGTAGCGCACTCGCGCCTCCGCCGCGGAGGTCGCGTCTGCCGGCGCGGGTTCCCTGTTGGCCAACGATGCCGCGGCGCCGCGGTGCGGCGCGGTCCACCAGGAGAATCCGCCGCTTTGGATCACGAACGGTTCGACCGGATCGCCAGAACGCTGGCGGGCGCCGCCTCCCGGCGCGCCGCCATCAAGACCCTCTTCGGCGGGGCGGCCGCCTCGCTGCTAGCCACGGTCACGCTGGACGAAACCGGAGCCAAGAAACGGCACAAGCAACGGCACGGGTCGCACGGGTCGCATGGACCGCATGGGTCGGAGCATTGCGTCGAGGCCGGCAAACCGTGCTCGTCGCGGACGAAGCAGTCCTGTTGCAAGGACCTGAGCTGCGTGCACGGCCGCTGCGCCTGCGGCTCCGGCCAGAAAGCGTGCAGCGGCCGCTGCATCGACACGGACGCGTGCTGCACCGGCAAGGACTGCGGCCGCCACGGCGTGTGCCAGAACGGCGCGTGCCAATGTCCCCCCAACAAGAAGAGGTGCAAGGGCGCGTGCATCGCCACGGATGCCTGCTGCGCTGATGGCGACTGTAGCGGCGATACCCCGGAATGCCGCGACAACACCTGCAGTTGCCGCCAGAAGGGCGTTTGCGACGCCAACACCCAGTGCTGCTCGGGCTCGTGCACCTGCGGGTCCAATCCCGAAGCCGGCTCCTGTCAGCAACCGACCTGGGAGCAGGATTTCTCGAAGCATCTCGATGGCTGGTACGACAACGACAGCGGGCTGAAACCGCCGCAGCACAGCATCGAGCTGAATGGCGACGGCACGGCGCAGGTGCTGCCCGGAGCCATTACCGCGTTCTCCACGCTCGGCGGCTACGGCAGCGTCTTCCCGACCGACGGCTACGCGGTGTCGCTCGACATCTACCTCGACACCGCGGTCTCGGCGGCATTCACCCGATTCGCCTACACCTCCGCGCTGAACAAGCAGGATTGCGCGCATCGGCAAGACTTCATCTTCCACGCCGGTGTCGGCGCGGACACCGGCAAGTTCTGCGTCGGCACGAGTTACACCGCGGATGCGGGGAACCATAGCCCGTGCTATTCCGGACTGGATCCGGTCGAAATCACTGACGCTGGCTGGCACACCTTCGTCCACGAGTTCACGGAATCCGGCGGCGGCGTGGTCGGCACGCTGAAGCTGCTCAAGGGCAACACCGTCATCAAGAGCTGGACGCGGCCGGCGACGCAACCGGGCGACCCAGCCGGCAACCGCTATGCGTGGTTCCCGATCAACAATTTTCCGGACGGCGTGAAGATCGACAACTCCCGCCGAACGACGCTGTAACCATCGCAGCAATTGCCGCGCCGGGGCGTCTGGATGGCGCCCCGGCGTTTCTTTGCCCCGCGCGCGGCATCGGACGCGCCGGCCGTGCCGGCGCGTGCGACCGGCGCCCGCCGGAGCTATCCAAACATCTTGCCAAGACAATGATATGTTTTACTTTTTCTCGCTTCTTGTGTATCTAGTAACTCATCGACATCCCGCACCGAGCGCGGATGAATCTCACCCGCTGCGTCCGACCCTGACGCTCGGGTCGAGGGGGCAGTGCCGTGGATCCCGAACGTTTCGATGCGCTGACCGAACGTCTGGCGCGCGTCGTGCCGCGTCGCGCCGCGCTGCGTGGTTTGGCGGCCGCTGCGGCCGGGTTGCTGACCGCGCGCTTCACCGCGCTGGACACCGAAGCCAAAAAGAAGAAAAAGGGCAAGGGCAAGAAGCGCTGCGCCAAGACCGGCCAACCCTGCGGCGGGACTGCCGGCAAAACCTGCTGCGGCAATACGACCTGCCTGAACGGCCGCTGCGCGTGCGGCCCCGCGCAGAAATCTTGCCAGAACCGCTGCATCAACAAGGACGCCTGCTGCACCAACAAGGATTGCGGCGGCAAGGGCGCGTGCACCAAGAGCGGCGCCTGCACGTGCCCCAAGAACAAAAAGGCGTGCCGAGGCGGCTGCATCGGCAAGGAGCAGTGCTGCACCGATAAGGATTGCGGCGGCGGCGGCATCTGCAAGGCGAACGGCCAGTGCGCTTGCCCCGAAGGACTGACCCGCTGCGGCGGCGCCTGCGCCGATACGGACACGGACGCCGACAACTGCGGCGACTGCGGCGTCAAATGCGCCGGAACCTGCGCCGGCGGCGTCTGCGACGTGACGGTGACCGCGGCCGATCTGCACGGCTGGGTCTTCTACAACGATCAGATCGATGTTCCGATCGATCCGGCGTTCGTGGCTGGGCCAGGCACGCCGGAACGCGGCAGCGGCAGCGCTCAACTCACCATCGTGGCAGCGACGGACGGTCAGATGCTCTCGGCGAACACGCTCAACAGCGTTCCGCTCAGCGCGTTCCGACGCGTTCGCTTCGCGGAGTACACCACCTCCAGCATCACTTTGTCGCTGCAGCTCGGGATCGACTACGACGGGGACGGGGCGCACAGCGGACGGCTCGTCCACACGCCGTACTGGACCAACACCGTTCATGCCAACGAGTGGCAAACCTTCGATATCTTCGAAGATTCGGGCAAGGGGTGGTGGTTCTCTGAAGGCGTGGGCCGGGACGAGGGCCAGTGCCAACGAGACGACCTGTGCACCTGGCAGGACGTGCTGGCGCTCTACCCGCATATCCGCATCAATCCCGTCGGGCAAGACGAGGTGGGAGGAGCCGGACTCGGATTCGTCGGGCTGAAGCTGGGCAGCGGCAATACGAACCGGGTCGTGTATTGCGACTACTTCGAGATCGAGGTCGCCGGTCACGGCCACACCATCTACGACTTCGAACCGTAGCGGTCGGGACGCGCACCGATCCGTGCGTCGGCCAGGCGCCGGGAGTGAGCCGTTTCATTCGGAACGGCTCGCACCCGGCGCCGCAATGCCGGCGGCTTCCCAGCAGGGCGATGCCGCGCAGCCGAGCGACCGCGATATCGCCCGCGCCGGTCCGCCGGGTCCGACCGGCAGGCAGTGACGCTATCGCAATCTCTTGATAGTGCACGCAGTCATTTACTTTTCTTCATCTTCTCTTTATCTAGAAGGCGCCGACATCCCGCATCGAGCGCGGATGGGTCGCGCCCGCGGCGCACGGTATTGGCGCCCGGGCCGGAAGGGGGCGCCGCCATGGATCCGGAACGATTCGATGGATGGGCCGAACGTCTGGCGCACGCCGTGTCGCGTCGTGGCGCGCTGCGCGGTTTGGCCGCTGCGACCACCGGGCTGCTGACTGCCTGCTTCGCCGGGCTGGACGCCGAAGCAAAAAAGAAGAAAAAGGGCAAGGGCAAACACAAGCGCAAGAAGGTCTGCGCCAAGGCCGGCCAACCCTGCACGCCCCGCAAGACGTGCTGCGGCAAGACAGCCTGCCGAAATGGCCGCTGCGGGTGCGGCCCCAACCAGAAAGCGTGCCAAAACCGCTGCATCGCCAAGGCCGCCTGCTGCGCCGACACGGATTGCGGCGGTGGCGTCTGCCAGACGAACGGTCAGTGCGCTTGCCCCGAGGGACGGCAGAATTGCGCTGGGGTCTGCGTCGATACGAATGTGAACGCCGACCACTGCGGCGGCTGCGGCGCGGTCTGCAAGGCGACGGAGCAGTGCCGCGCTGGCGAATGTGTGGTGGTGGTGTCGCAGACCGCGATGAGCGGTTGGGAATTCTGGAGCGAGGTCGACGGCGGGCGGGTTGAGCCAACCTTCGTCTCCGGTCCCGGGTCGATGCCCTTCGGGACCGGCAGCGCGCAGGTCATACTCCGGGGGAACCCGGCCGCGCCCATGGAGCGGACGATGATCCGGAGGGAATTCCCGACTACCATCACCATCGGCGGACTCACCGCGCTGCGCTTCAGCGATCGCAGTTCTCTGCCCGGATGCGCGGTGGCGCTGCTACTCGACACGGGAATCAGCGGTGGCGCGCCGGATGGGCGGGGGCGATTCATCTACGACCCCGGCGTCACGCGGAACCACGAACTCCGGGCGAACGAGTGGCGGACATGGGATGCGCTCGCCGATCCGAACCAGCGCTGGTGCGCGGAAGAGCAGAGTTCTCCATGCAGCCGCCAGCACGGATGCTGCACCTTCGCGGAGATGCTTGCCCGCCATTCCGAGCTGGGCCACCCATCTGCCGGCAAGTTGGTCGTCGGGTTGCGGGTCGGGGATGCCAGGGATGTCGCGGCCAGCGAAACGACGATCCACGTCGATGGTTTGCGCATCGGCGCGAGCGACGGCGCCATCACCATCTACGACTTCGAGCCGTAGCGGCCGTGTCGGAGCGAGGCGCCGTATCGGGGCGCGGTTTCACCGCGCCCACGATTGGGGCAAGTAGTCGCTCCACGTCGCCGCGTCTCGTATCGCGCAAGGGCGGCCTCATCCGGGGTCGCCCTTATCATCGTCTGTCGCCGGGAATGCTCCCCGCGCCACGCAAACAAGCGCGAGTTTCATCCGGGGCCGCCCCCGCCATCGCCGCGCGCGCTCCCCGTCCAGAACCGAGCACGCCCGGGCGCTCGTTGCCGCTCGTCGCCTGCCAGACGGACATTCCGCAGCCGGGCGGCCAGCAAGGGGGTGGCGGCCAGCGCGGCCAACCCCAGCGGCA
>JADLCW010000476.1 GCA_020847015.1 Thermomicrobiales bacterium
GATCGGGCGCGGCATGCGCCCTACCGGAATCGCGGAACGGAGCGAGCGACGCGCGACGCAGCGCGACGGAGGTGTCCGATGACGCACGAGGAAGCGCGGATCCAGAACCTGATCGACGAAGCGAGTACGCGGCGCTACGGTCGACGCCAGATCATCCAGCGCGGCATTGCCCTGGGACTGGCGGCGCCGGCGATCGGGCGAGTATTGGCCGCGCAACCGGTCGGAGCGACCGACGCCACTCCGGTGGTCGGCGCCGACGGCACGATCCAGGTGTCGATCCTGAACAAGGGCATGACTCCGGACGAGATCAAGGCGGAGATCCAGAAAGAGGGCGAAGTCAGCGTCGGCAACTGGACCTACACCGCCAACGACACGGTGATCGCCAAGTTTATCGAATATGTCAAGACAACCTATGATGTCGATGTCAAACTCAATTACGAACCGACGCAGGCTCCGAGCACCTTCCTCACCAAGCTCTACACCGCGCGCGGCAGTGGCGGCTCATCCCCCTACGACGTGCTGGCCAGCGAAGAGAACTACTGGGCGGAGGCGCAGTCGCAACCGGAGCCGGTGATGCAGGATTACCTGCCTTCCGGGCTGGTTCCCAATGCCGAGCGCGTGCTGCCGTTGCTCAATCACGCACCGACGGCGATCGGTTTCCAGGCCTCGGGCTCGCCGGGCATCGTCTACGACAAGGAGCGCGCGCCGTATCTGAAGAACTGGACCGATCTCGCCGACGAGCGACTGAAGGGCCGGCTGACGCTGGCGCGTCCGGGCGACATCAGCTCCGGCGGATTCCTCCTCGGTCTGGCGCTGGCGCTTGGCAAGGACTACAAGAACGCCGACCAGATGAAAGAGACGATCGACTTCGCGATCCAGAAGATCCACCCCAACGTGCTCCAGTACACGACCGACAGCGCCACCATGCAGCAGTTGCTGCGCAACGGCGTGGTCGACGCGGTCGGGTTCTGGAACTCGCTGGCGCGCATGGAATTCCTCGACGGTCAGCAGAACACGGCCTTCATGATCGCCGAGTCGGGGCAGTACCTCGTCAACGGCTACATGTGGGTGCCGAAGAGCGCGCCGCATCCGGTGCTGGCGCAGATCTTCGTCAACTGGCGGCTCAGCGACGAGGTGCAGTTCCCGCCCGATAGCTGGGGCATCGAGCACGGACCGTGGGCGGAGCTAAACGAGGGATTGCTCGGGCCTTCCTACGAAGGATTGGTCCCCGACTGGTTCAAGGACGACTACTTCAATTTCTATCCGACCATCGAGCAGCTGGAAACCCGCTACAACCTGGTCGACTGGCCGTTCTACTCCGAGCATGTCGGCGAGTGGATGGACTACTACGCCAAGGGCATCGGCCAGTAGTCCATACGAGATCGGTCGGGGCGCCAACCTGGCGCCCCGACTTCACCCACCGCGCCCGCCGGGGCGCCTGGACGACGTTTCGCATGGCCCAAACCACGCTCCCCCAATCGCTGCCCGCCGAGCCGGCGGCGCTGCCCTTAACCGAGGCTCGGCAAACCCGCCGGCAGACGCTGATTGGCGTCGGGTTGCTGACACCGGCCGCGCTGGTCGCGCTGTGCTTTTCCATCGTGCCGCTGTTCTATCTGGTGCAGGTGAGTCTGACGCGTGGTTCGTCCTTCTTCTTCACCCCTGAATACACCTTCGACAACTTTCAAACCGTGGGTACGCGCTATGTGTCTACCGTGTGGCAAACGCTCAAGCTGGCGTCGCTCGCGTCGCTGCTGGATCTGGTGTTCGGCTATCCCTTCGCCTATATCCTGATTCGCAAGGTGCGCTATCGGGAATTCGCGCGCACGATGATGACCTTCCCGTTGTTCGGGCCGCTCTATCTGGCCTTCGGCATGTTTTACATACTGCTGCCGAATGGGCCATTCGGCTCTATTTTGCAGGCGATGGGTATCAATGTCGCGAACTATCTATTTTCGCTGCCGGCGACGCTGTTCGCGATGGCGGTGTTCACCTTCCCGTTCATGGTGATGAATATGGGTGCGGCGCTCTCCAATGTCGATCCGGTGTTGGAGGAAGCGGCCAAAACGCTCGGCGCCAAACCGTGGCAAATCTTCACGCGCGTGCTGTTCCCGCTCAGTCGCGGCGGTATTCTGGCTGGCTTTCTGATGTGTTTCGGCTGGAACCTGGGCGTCTTCGCGCAGCCCTTGCTGCTCGGTCGCCTGCAAGAGCAGAACGTGCTCTCGGTGGTGATGTACGACAAGGGGCTGATCCAGTTCGATTATGGACTGGCGGCGGCGATGGGCGTGGTGCTGATGGCGCTGGCCTTCTTCGTCACCTGGTTGTCGCTGCGCTTCTCGCGCGGGGCGCTGGGGACGTAGGGGAGATCCTCACATGGCTGTTTCCGTGGAGACGATCGTGGCCCGCCCGGCCGCGCCCGAACCGCGCCGATTTCGTCACGGCGCGCTGCTGGCGGTCGTGCAGCATGGGTACATCTGGTTCTGGCTGGCCATTTTCGCCATGCCATTTTTGGCGACGCTGTTCTATTCGGTGCAGCAGACCGGCGGCGGGCTCACACTGTCCGCCTACCAATACGTGCTGGGCAGCTTCCGGGACAACCTGGTGCTGTCGGCGGTATCCACGGTGGTGACGATCCTGGTGAATTTGCTCATCGCCATCCCGGCTGCCTACGGACTGGTCCGTTATCCCGTGCCCGGCAAGAATCTGATTCTCTCGACGTTGAATCTATCGCTGTATACGCCGGCGGCGGTGATGGGCATCAGCCTGGTCATTGCCTATGCGTTCCTGTTTCGCATCCCCCAGAGTTTCATCGGGTTGATCGCGGCGTATGTCGTGGGCACGTTCCCGCTGATGCTGGTGCCAATCATCGTGGCGCTGCGCGATCTGCCGATGGTCTATGAAGAGGCGGCCAAAACACTGGGAGCCAGCCGCTGGCAGTCGCTGCGGCGGGTCGAGTTGCCGCTGCTGGGGCCGGGCATCAGCGCCGGCATCCTGCTGACCTTCGTCATCGTCTTCAACGAATTTCTGGTCACCTTGTTTATCGCCGGGCCGAACACGACCACGGCGGCGCTGCGGGTCTATACGCTGACGCGCACCGCCGGTTTCCAGCCGTCGACGGCGGCGCTGGCGACGACGATGCAACTCGTCTCCTTCCTGGTGGTGCTGCTCTTCTTCCAGGTGTTCGGATCGCGCTACCTGAAGGGCACGTATCTCATTTGACATTGTCCGGAATCGAGGTCCCGCGCCGGCCGGCGTGGCGATCCACGGAGCGACCATGAGCCGGGTTCGATTGCAGGAGGTCACCAAGCGATTCGGGGCGGCTGTCGCCGTGGACCGCATCAGCGCCGATATTGCCGAAGGCGAGTTCGTCACGTTGCTGGGCCCGTCCGGCTGCGGCAAGACGACCACGCTGCGCATGGTGGCGGGATTGATCGATCCCTCCAGCGGCGAAATTCTGTTCGACGATCAGGTGGTCAATGCGATTCCGCCCGCCAAGCGCAACATCGGGTTGGCGTTCCAAAGTCACGCCCTGTTTCCGCACTTGTCGGTCGCGCGCAACATCGCCTTCGGGTTGGAGGTGAAGGGTCGGGCGAAGCAGGAGACTGCGGCCCGGGTGCGCGAGATGCTGGAGATGGTGGAACTGGCCGACTATGCCGACCGGATGCCGGCCCAACTCTCCGGCGGCCAACAGCAACGGGTGGCGTTGGCGCGAATGCTGGCGACCGATCCCCGCGTGCTCCTGTTCGATGAACCGTTGTCGGCGCTGGATCGCAATCTGCGCGATACGCTGAAATATTCCATTCTGGCGCTGCAACGGCGAACGAG
Source organism: Thermomicrobiales bacterium (assembly GCA_020847015.1). Classification (GTDB taxonomy): domain Bacteria; phylum Chloroflexota; class Chloroflexia; order Thermomicrobiales; family UBA6265; genus CADCWF01. Next base: position 3,823 of record JADLCW010000476.1, read on the forward strand.
AAAAACCGCGATCTATGTCACCCACGACCAATCGGAGGCGTTCGCCATCTCCGACCGCATCTTCGTGATGCACGAGGGTCGCATCGAGCAATCGGGCAGCCAACTCGACATTTATCTGCGGCCGCAGACGGAGTTCGTGGCCAATTTTGTCGGCGACAACAACGCGTTGCGGGGCGAAGTCATCGGCGTGGAACGCGGCGCGCCTGGCGAGCCGGGGCAGTTGCTCATCCAGAGCGGTTCCATTCGGCTGACGGCCGCCGACTACGCGGGTCTCCGGTTGGGTGATTCGGTGCTGGCCTTCGTGCGACCGGAGAACATCGCGGTAATGCCGGTCGATGTGGACGCCGCCGATCCCGACACGATCGTCGGGCGGGTCGAGCAGATCGTGTTCGAGGGACCGACGGTGCAGTTGCTGGTCGATGCCCATGGCATTCCGCTGCGGGTGGCGGTGAGCGGACTGGAGCGGTTGCGCTTGCTGGACGCCGAGCAACGCCAGGTTCGGCTGCGATTGCAGGAAGTCTCGCTGGTGCGCGACCGGGTCGGGCAACCGGCCGCAATCGCCTGAGTCGGTGATGAACGCGGAGACGATGACGCTGCGGAGTGGGCCGCGCCGTGGCTACCCGGCCGCGCACCTTCGACTCGGCGCGCGGCGCTCTCGGAAGCACTTCCGGACGTGAACGACCGCGCGGGGTTGCGCGGCTCGCGCGCAATTACCGCTTGTGATGGTTCCTGCCGAAGATCGCCGGGCATTCCCGCTGTATCTGAATTCACGCTCGCCGAAACATGGCCGGGCTGCCCGCCGCATGATTTGGCTGCACCGGATGCCTTGGCGCTGTGTAATCTGGCGGCCTCGAGGTGAACGTGTAGACGTGGTGCGGGTTGTCGGGAATGAGGACGGTGCTGGTCGGGCCGCGCCGCAATTGCGGACATTTCGCAACGAGCGGGGCCGGGAGCTGTTCGAGCGGCCGGACGCGCCGCGCCCCGGCAGGGAGATGTCGATCTCGGTCCGCTTCCTGCCGGATTTCGACAATCTGGCGCTTTCCCACGTCGATCGCGGCCGGTTGATCGCCGGCGCGCAAGGGACGAATGGTCGCGAAAAACCTGCGGGCACGAGCCGCGCGCTCGATCGACGGGTTTGTCGCTGGCACGCGGCAGGTGGAGCACAGGCGCAACATGGCGATGCTGCGGCTAGCGCCATTCCCCGTCTTGAACCAGACGGAGGCCTGTAATCTGAGCGAGGAGCTGCTGCGCTTCCTGGAACCGGATGCCGGTTCATTCGTGGTGGAGCTGGCGCTTCCAACGTAGGACGGTCTGGCATGGCCGAACCTTGCGCTCGCGGCAACATGCGGTTGACTCCAAGGCTCTTGGCGCCGAGACCGGCGAACGGAGCATCGCAGACATGCC
>JADLCW010000477.1 GCA_020847015.1 Thermomicrobiales bacterium
CGTGGCCGAGCTGGCGGAGATCGGGCTGGTGACGCGTGAACCGGATCGCGTTCGCCTGACACGTCGCGGTTTGTTGCTCGCAAACGATGTCTGCGCCCGCTTCGTATGAGTAAGACCCTCGCACCGAGCGTCCCGGAGGGCACGGGATTGGGAGTGAAATCAGAAGCCTTCACTGACGCCCGGGACGATGCCGGGCAGCCCGGCTCACACGGCGATTCCTTCGCACACTATCAGGCCGCCGTGGCGCGGCTGGAAGCGCGTCTGAATTTGGTCGGCTCGGCCGATCGATCAACCGGCGCTCTCCGGATACGGGCGAACCGGCGTCTGGAGCGATTGCGCGCCTACCTGGCGTTCATCGGCTCGCCGGAAGCCGACCTGCCGGTCGTCCACGTGACCGGCACCAGCGGCAAAGGTTCCACGGCAACTGGCATCGCCGCGCTGCTGCGCTCGGGCGGATTGCGCGTCGGGCTCGCCACATCGCCCTATCTCCAGGCGGCAACCGAAAAGCTGCAGATCGACGGGCGCCTGATCGATGGCAGCGACGTGCTCCGCGAACTCGACGCGCTGGAGGTGGACGAGCGCCGCTGGCTCGACGCCGACCGCGCTGCCAGTCCGCTCACCTATGGCGAGATTTGGCCGGCGCTCATGCTGCGTTGGTTCGCCAGACAGGGCGTCGATTGCGCGGTGGTGGAAGTGGCGGCGGGCGGCCGCTTCGATCCGACGAATGTGGTGCGTCCGGTGGCCACCGTCGTCACCACTATCGGTCCCGATCACCTGGCGAGTCTCGGTCCCACCCTCACCGATGTGGCCTGGCACAAGGCCGGCATTTTCAAACCAGGCGCGCTGGCGGTCACTGGCGAGCCGCCAGGACCATCGTTTGCGATCCTGCGCGACGAAGCGGCGCGGGTCGGCGCACCGCTGCTGGCAATCGACCCGGCCGACGCGAAGGAGGGAGCCGATGAGCCGGTGTTTCACCAGGTCAACGCCGCGCTCGCGCTCGCTGTCGTTCGCGCTCTCCATGCCCGCAGCCTACTGCCAATGGTCGAGCCAGATCCCGCCGTGCTGATCGAGGCGCGTCTACCGGGCCGCCTGGAATCCATGCCGCAGGACGGCGGTCCACCGGTGTTGCTGGATGGCGCCCACAACCCGGACAAGATCGCGGCGCTGACGGCGGAATTGGCGCGCCGGCGCGAAAATGGGGAACCACGTCCGGTGGTCCTGCTGGGAGTGCTGGCGACCAAGGACATTCGGGGGATGGTCCGCACGCTGTTGCCGGAGGCGGCCGCCATCATCACGACCGAGGCTGGCGTGCTCGGCAAGCGGCCAGCGCCGGCTGCTGCGCTCGCGAACGCGATTCGCTCCGTCGGGTTCACCGGGCCGGTCGCAGCCGAACCGGATCCGATGGCGGCAATGGCCCAAGCACGCGCGCTTGCCCTCGCGGAGGGGCGCGGCGTGCTGGCGACGGGATCGCTGTTCCTCGTGGGGCGGCTGCGAGCGACATGGTTTCCGACGAACGAGATCGTCCGCCAGCAAACGCCCTGGCCGGAGAGGCGACCTGCGTAGCGATTATCGCCAGCGACAACAGGGGCGCCGCCGGCCGGCAGCGCCCCCGTATTTTCGGATTGGTCGCGGTGTCTAGCTGGCTGAGGTGTCCGGCTCCACGGTGGCGCGGTAGACGAAGATGCCGACGACGAACATCACCAGTCCGATCACCGTCAGATAGCCGCCGATTTCGGCGACGGTGAGCCCGGCGAAGTACGGGTAGCCCGCCGGCGTCAACTCGGACATGCCGACCCCCAAAATCGTGAATCCGGTCCACGCTCCGACGGCCCCGAGGGCGATCAGCCAACGTCCCAGTTCCGCGCCCATGCTCTCCCGCTCCTGCCCGCTCCACTGTCGATCGTCATCGTACCGCTAGCCTAGCGAATTCGGCGGCTCCCGTCGAGACACGTTCACGTAATTTTCCGGCGTCGCCATCCACTCATGGAGTCGGTGTCGCTCCCGGCGCGATCGGCTCGGGGATCGTCGCTCCGGCCAACTGACGCAGGATCGCGGCCAACTCCTGCTGCGCTTGTCCGTAGGTCTCCCAATCGCCGCGCGTCAGCGCGTCTTGCCCGCGATCGTAGGCCGCCAGGGCTTCTTCCGCAAGTCGGTCGGGGGGCAATGCGCTTGCCGGACCCGGTTGCGTCGGTTCCCCCGCCGGCGGCGCCGTTCCGACCGGCTCCACTCCGGCGATCGCCGCCAGCGCCTCGGCCAGCGTCGGCCGCATCTCGACTGCCTCGCTCGAAGCGACGATCACGAACTGCAATTCCGTCGGCGCCCCCGCGGAAGCGGTCGCCTGCAGATAGAGCGGTTGCACGTAGAGAATCGATTCGCCAACCGGAATGACCAACAGATTGCCACGGATCACCCGCGAACCGGCGCGATCGAGCAGGCTGATCTGCGATGAGATCTGCGGATCCTGATTGATCCGCGCCCCCACCTGCTGCGGTCCGAAAATGGTTGTCTGCCGCGGGAACCGGTACGCGATCAATCGCGGCAACCCCGTGTCGTCATTGTGCGCGGCCATCCAGGCGGTCAGGTTCTGCCGGTTGTTGGGCGTGAAGGAGCGGACAATCTTGAAGTCCGCGTCGGTTTCTCCGGGCAGCGGCAGGGTCATGTAATACCCTTCCACCGGCTGCGGCCCGGACGCGCCCCGCGATTCTCCCTCCACGTCCTCCTTGGCGATCTCCCAACGATCCTCTCCGTTGTAGAACGCCGTCGGATCGGTGACGTGGTAGTTGGCGAACATCTGAGTCTGGATGTCGAAGAGATGCTCCGGGTAGCGGAAATGATCCCGCACCACCTGCGGCGCGTCGGTGATGGGGGTGAACACATTGCCGTAGATGCGGGCGTAGGCGTCGGTAATGGGATCGGGCACGGCCGTCCGGTAGATGGTCACGTCGCCGTCGTAGGCATCAATGACCACTTTGGCGGTATGCCGGATGTAGTTGAGCCCTTCGTCAGTCGGCGTCGCCCCCGGAAAGCGATCGGTGACGGAGTAGGCGTCCAGAATCCACACCAGCCGCCCATCGGCGACGACCAGCAGCGGATCGGGGTCCAGCGTCAGGAACGGAGCCACCTTCCGCACGCGGTCGACGATAGTGCGATGCAGCAGCACCCGCGATTCACTCGTCAGCTCGTTGCTGAACAGCACCCGCCGGTCGTTCAGGTAGAGGGTCACGATCACGCGGCTCAGGTAGTTGGAGAGCTGAACGGAGCCGCGCGCCGCGCCGGAGTAGGGTTCGGACGGCGTGTCGCCAACCAGTCCGCTGACCTCTTGCTGATCGGTATTGACCGCCACCCAGTCGCTGTCGACTTCGCCGAAATAGATCTCAGGACGATCGAGTTGCAGCGTTCCGGTTCCCTCGGGAGGGATGTCGCCGACCAGAAAGAGCGGCAGGCCTTGCGAGGTCGCCTCATTGATCGGGCTGACGACCAACCCGTAGCCATGCGTATAGGCCAGATGGCGATTGACCCAGGTTTGGGCGTTGGCGGGCAATCCGTTAATATCCAGCTCGCGCGGGGCGACCAGCACCTGCTGGATGTCGCCATCCAGGTCGTAACGATCCACGTCCACATCATCGAAGACGTAATAGGGCACGAACGAGCGCAATTGCTGAAAGGTGGCGCGGGCGATCCGGTAGTCCCACAAGCGAATGTTGCCGAAAATCGGGGAGTCGGGCGTCAGCAGCGCCGGGTCCGGTGTGCCGGCTCCGCTCAGATTGCGCATCTCGGCGCGATCGAGATCGAACGCGGCCCGGGTAAGCGCGATATTGTTGGCAATGAACGGACTCTCGCGGCTGAGTTGGCTCGGCTCCACCATCGTCTGCTGGACGATCGGCGGCAGAACGAATCCCAGCCCAACCGCCGCCAGCCACACCACCACGGCGATGCCCAATCCGCGCGCATGGTAGCGATAGCCATTCAGCGCCACGATGATAGCGGCCGCCAGCGATGCTACGGCCAGCACGATGTGCAGCGGCCGAATGACGTTCACATCGGTGAACCCCGGACCGAAGGTGAATCCGCGTGTGGAATAGACCAGCCCGTAGTTGGCCAACAGGTAGCCAGCCGCCACCAGCAGCAACCCGATGCCGACCAGCGTGAATAGATGGGCGCGCACCAGCCGCGGCGGGTTCTGGAGATCCAGCCGCTCTAGCCCCAGCCCGATCGCATAGAGCACGATCGTGGTGGCGATGATCCACAGCAGCAGGATGATGAGCCCCTGATGCACCAATGTCAGCGCCGGCAGGGTGAACACGTAAAAACCGGCATCCCGACCGTAGATCGGCTCCGCTACACCAAAACTGGACCCGGCGAAGAATAGCCGCCATGTCTCCCAGCGACCTGCCGCCCACAGCCCGGCGGAGATCGCCACGATAGCGGTCAGCACGTACAACAACACTTGGCCGAACCGCGTCGTAAACGGGTTGGCGCGCCCGTAGGGCGTCCCGCTCCAGCGCAATGCGAGGCGCCAGTTGGCCGCGTAGAGCAGTGCCGCGATGATGGCGGCGCCCACGAAGACACCCGCCACGGAGACGTAGCGGGTGGTGAGCACCGTGCGGTAACCCACGCTGCCGTACCACCACCAGTCAACCCAAAAGTTGGCGGTGATGAACACCAGCCCGATGAACCCGAAGATGACGACGGCGGCGACGATCATGCGCACCGTCGACGGCGACAACTGAGGAAGCCACCGGCGTGGTGAGCCGGCAGGCTGCGGGCGCTGACCGCCGGGACTCGCCGGAGGCCGAGGGTTCAACCGTCTGAATCGATCCACAAACCTCCCCTTCATCCACGACGTCGGGCTGCGCCGGTGCGACGTTCAAATCTCGTCCGCTTCGTGGCGTTCGTCAGTGGTATGGCGCCGTGTCAACGGAGTCTACTCCGTGCCACCATTGCGTCCACACCCGACGTTCGGTGCGGCAGGGAGGCGGCGTGCAACTGAGCGTACGCAATCTCGGCAGCGGCAGCTCCGGCAACGCGCTGCTGGTGACCTATGGCGAGGAGTCGCTCCTCGTCGATTGCGGCGTGAGCCGCCGCGCGCTAGGGACGGGACTGGCGGCAGCCGGGCTCACCATCGCCGAAATCAGCGCGGTGGTGCTCACCCACGAACACGGTGACCATATTCGCGCCGCGCGCGAATGCGGCGCGACGTGTCCACCGGTAATCGCCACTCCCGGCACCATCCGGGCAGCGAGTCTGGCTGGCAGCATGGAGACGCTGCCGCCGGCTCGCTCCATGCAGCACGGCAGCTTCGAGATCACAGCGCTCGCCGTCTCTCACGACGCCGCGGAGCCATGCGGATTCACGATCCTCGCCGGCGGGGTGCGAGCGACGGTGCTGACCGACCTCGGTCACGCGCCGGACAATCTGGCCGACGTGGCGGCGGCGTCCGACCTGATCGTGCTGGAAGCCAACCACGACGAGGCGATGCTACGCGGCGGCCCCTACCCGGCCCACCTCAAGCGGCGTATTCTCGGTCACGCCGGTCACTTGTCGAACGGGGATTGCGGCGCCTTTCTGGCGCGGGCGCTGCGCGGCAATTCGCGCCTTCCCGCGATCTGGCTGGCTCATCTCTCCCGCACCAACAATCGCCCGGCGCTGGCCCAGGCGACCGTCGAGCAGGCGCTGGCGCGAGCCGGTCTCGCGGCGTCGATCACGCCCATGCAGCGGCAGGGGCACGGCCAGATGTGGCGCGCCGCAGAATC
>JADLCW010000478.1 GCA_020847015.1 Thermomicrobiales bacterium
CGCGACATCCTGACGCGTCTCGCCTACGGCGGGCGCGTGTCGCTGATGATCGCGGTGCTTTCGACCTTCGCCACGCTGGCGCTGGGCGGGGCGATCGGATTGACCTCTGGCTACCTCGGCGGCAAGACCGATGTGGTGCTGATGCGATTGGTGGATGTGCTTCTATCCATCCCCGGGCTGCCGCTGCTGATTCTGGTCGCGACGCTCTACTCGCCGGGGCCAGCGGGGTTGGCGCTGGTGCTGGCTTCGGTATCGTGGATGGGGATAGCGCGCATCGTGCGCGGCGAGGTGTTGAGTCTGCGCGGCCGGGAGTACGTGGAGGCGGCGCGGGTCAGCGGAGCCAGCGGGGCGCGCATCGCCGTGCGCCACGTGCTGCCCAACGTCGCGCCGCTGATTGTGGTGTTCGCCTCGCTGGCGATCCCGGGGTTGATTCTGGCCGAGGCGGCGCTGAGCTTCCTCGGCATCGGGGTGCAGGTGCCGACTCCTTCCTGGGGCAACATGCTGGGCGAGGCGCAGCGCTACTTCCGCACCAACGCCAGCAATATCGTCATCCCCGGGTTGATGATCTACGTCACCTCGCTGGCGCTCTTCCTGGTCGGCAGCGGTTTGCGCGATGCGTTCGACCCGCGCTTGGGAGATTGAAGGACGAGTCGACGGGTCGAGGAGGTATGACGCAACACATGCGTCCTCGACCGCTTGGCTCGTCACTCGTCCAATGCCAACCGCGCCAGCAGCGGGCGGTGGTCGGAACCGGCATCCTCGCCCAGCCAGGCCGCCTCGGCGCGGAAGTGGGGGGTGTGCCACACATAATCGACCCGCACCAGCGGCGGCAGCCGCAACCCTCCGAGGAGGTGGCCGCGCTCGACGCCGGTCGCCCAGCGCAGGGGCAGGGTGGCGCCGAAGCCGTGGCCGGCCGCGCGCCAGGCGTCGCGCAGTCCGGCCTGCCGCAGCAGGCGCGCCGACGCCGCCCAGTCCACCCGGTTGAAATCACCCAGCAGAATGGTCGGCTCGTCGCCGGCGGCGAGATCGGCCAGCGCCCGAATGTGGGCGACGGTGCGCTCGTTGCGGCGGCGGCTGCCGCGCCCGATGCGGGGCGGTTCCGGATGGGCGACGATGGCGGTGGCCAGCCCGCTCGGGAGGCGAATGGTGGCGCGCAGATCGGGGCGCTCGGGCTGGAGACGGATCAATTCTGCTCCGACGATCGGGTAGCGACTCAGCAACCCCTTGCCGGGAATGCCGAGCGGATGCAGCGATTGGTGGGGGTACCGCTCGGCCAGCATCCGCTCAATCGCCACGGCCTGGCCGGGGGCCAGTTCCTGCAATGCGATGAGATCGGCGTTGGAGAGCGCCAGCGCCTCGGCCAGCCGCAGCGGATCGGCGAGCCCATTGGCGATATTGAAGGTCATGACGGTGAGCGGCGCGCGGTTCATCCTGTAATGATCGCATGCGGCTGCCTCGCCGCACAGCCGGCGGCCGGTCCTCGGTGGACGGCATGCCGCATGCGTTAGGGGAGTAAGGACGGCTGACCTCCACCGGCACGGGTCGGCGGTCGAATGCTTTTTGGGGATGCGCCATGAAACGGACGGTTTTAGTTGTGGATGACGATCCTTCGATTGCGGCGTTGTTGTGCGCGTTGCTCCAGGACGAAGGGTACGATGCGCATGGTGTGGGCGATGGGGAAGACGCGCTGATGGCGGTGGCGGAAGCGCTCCCCGACGTGATTGTGGCCGATGTGATGATGCCGCGTCTGGGCGGACTGGAGATGACGCAGGCGCTGCGCGACCGGGGCGTCGGCGCGCCAGTGGTGCTGATGAGCGCGGTGTACGCCGATGTCGATTTGCCGGGCATCCGCTTCGTGCCGAAACCGTTCGATCTGGATGAATTGGTGACGGTGGTCAATCATCTCGTCGAGCAATTGGACGATCGCCCCGAGCTCTTGACGCCCTTGTCGTAATCCTTGCCCCGTGCGCTCCGCGCGGCGCCTTGGACGAACGCGTCTCACCCCTCGCCCATTCACTGCCTCGCGGCGCGGCGTCTCGTGGCGCGCAGCGGTCGGTCAATGACGGGCGAACCAGACGCGGCAGGCGCCGCGCCGGGGCAACACGGGTTGCCGCCGACCGGTGCGACATGCGACAACGAGGTCGTTCGTCATCGGCCGGATCGGGAGATGCTCATGCTGCGCACCGTCGTCGCCACCCGCTACGTCGTGCCCTTGCGAGAGGGTGGGTCGCTGCCGGGGGTGGTGGAGGCGGACGACGATGGACTGTATGTCGTCAAGTTCCATGGGGCCGGGCAGGGGCCGAAAGCGCTCGTCGCCGAGACGCTTGCCGGGGAACTGGGGCGCGCGCTGGGGTTGCCCGTTCCGGAACTGGTGGTGGTCGATCTGGACCCGGCGCTTGGCGCCGCCGAGCCGGATCCGGAAGTGCAGGAACTGCTGGAGCGCAGCCCCGGTCGCAATCTGGGCATGGATTTTCTACCTGGCGCGCTGGCGCTGGGGGCGCCGGCGAATGCCGGCATCTCCCCGGAGTTGGCGGCCGATGTGGTCTGGTTCGACGCCCTCGTCACCAATGTCGATCGCACCCCGCGCAATCCCAATCTGCTGCTGTGGCATCGCCGCCTCTATCTGATCGACCATGGCGCGGCGTTGTATGCCCAACACAGCTGGAGCGGCGCTCCGGGCGAGATCGAGCGCGCCGCGCGTTCGCGCTTCCCGGCCATCGGCAACCACGTGCTGCTGCCCATCGCCGGTTCGATCGCCGAGGCGGACGCGCGGCTGGCGCCCCGGCTGGACGAAGCCGCGATCCAGGCGGTGGTCGATCTGATTCCCGAGGAGTGGCTGACGGATGCGCCGCCCTTTGCCGCTGCGGCCGAACATCGCGCGGCCTACGCGCGCTTCCTGACCGAGCGTTTGGCGGCGCGCGCGTGGGTCGCCGAGGCGGAAGCGGCGCGGGGGCGAGCGGCCGATGGCTGAACGGATTCCCTACGCGTACGCGCCGATCCGGGTGACGCCGCGGGTGGAGCGAGGAGAGCGCCTCAACGCCGGCGTCGTGCTCTACTGTCGACCGCGCCGCTTTCTGGCCGCGCTGACCGAGTTGAACGCGCCCCGTTTGCTGGCGCTGGACCCGGCAATCGATCTGGACGCCATCCGCCGTCACTTGACGACGATCGAGCGCATCGCCGCCGGCAACCCGGTCGCCGGGGCCATCGCCCGATTGCCGCAGCACGAGCGTTTTGGCTGGCTGACCGCCCCGGCCAGCACCGTCGTTCACCCCGGTCCCGTTCATGGCGGCATCTGCACCGACCCGGAGACGGAGTTGGCGGCGTTATTCGCGCGGTTGGTGGGGACGAATCAGAAATCAGAGGGCAAGAGCCAGGAGTGACGGGTCTCCGGCCCCGCAGCGCATGGCGGTACAGGACCGGGTGATGCGTGGCGCCTACGTATGCTTTTGCTTCCCACTTTTCGGACTGTGATGCTTGGCGGGCGGCGTGTGTTCGCTTGTCGGTTCCGCCGAGTAGAACTTGTTGTGCGCCAGCCAGTCGTCGGCGAAGTAGGTGTGGTCGCCGTCGACCGTCAGATTGAATAGCGGCGTTGCCGGGTTGGCGATCACCGCCGCGATCTGGCCAAGTTCCACCGCCGTGATCCGGATGGAGACTCCATCGCCCGATGCGCCGCGACCGGCGCCGACCGGCACGGTTGCGCCAACCAGCCGCAGCACACGATCGCCAGCGCTGAGGCGTCCGACGCGGAGGTTGGGAATCTCTTGCTGCGCCGCTGCCGGATCGACCGCCTTCCAACCCGCGTCGGTCAGGAAGGGGTGGCCGCCGGTGACGAATCCGAGACCGCCGTCGAAGGCATAGAGCGGGCGTCCGCCCAACATTGGCCGCGCCAGCGCGACCACGCGGTTAACCTGGCCGCCCCGACCGAGCACCAGGTCGCCCGGCGCGACCATCTCGATTGGGCGCGACGTGCCGTCGACCATGGCGATGCGCGTTCCGGCCACGAAGCAGCCGCCGCTCGCGGCGCACGTGCCGTTGCGGCAGTGCCTCCCAGTGCCGCAGCACTGTCCCTGGCAGCACGATCGTCGATTGTCGGAGCCGCAGGGGTCGTTGTCGTTCTTCGGCGTATGGATGCACGCATTGCTGACGCAGGTGTCGACCGTGCAGTCGTTGCCGTCGTCGCAGGTCGCTTCGCTGATGCAGCAGCCCGCGATCGCCGTGTGCGCGCACGATCCGTGGTCGCACGTGTCGTGGGTGCACGGATCGTGGTCGTCGCAATCGGCGTTGGCGGTGCAGTTCGGCGTGCCGCAATAGACAGTCCCGTTCTGGTTGTAGGCGGCATTGTTGCCGTTGCAGCAGTAGCCGACTGCGACCACGGGTTGATGGTCCGGCGTGCAGCAGAGATTGGCGCTCGTGCCCTGGGCGCCGCAGATGCCGCCGCAGCACGTGCCGTCGGACGTGCACGCGTCTCCGATCGCGCCGCAGGTCCCGGCGCATGTGCCGTTCTGGCATTCCTTCCCGTCGGGGCAGGGGCCGCACATGAGCGTGCCGCCGCAGCCGTCCTGCGCCGACCCGCAGCCGACGCCCAGCTCGGCGCACGTGTGCGGCATGCAGGCGACCTGGCAGGCGCCGGAGCGGCAGGTTTGTCCCGCTGGGCAGTCGCCGCACGATACCCGTTTGCCGCAGGCATTCCGCACTGTGCCGCAGCTGCGCCCGGCGCATGCCTTGGCGGCTTGTTCGGTCCCGCAATGCGTTTGGCCGCGATTCTTGCGGCCATGGCCGTTGTGGCCGCGGTGTTTGTGTTTTGCCGCCGCCTCCGCCACCCCGGCGGCGAACAGCGCGCCGAGCCCACCCGCGAAGGACCGGCGGGATGAGCGAATGGCCAACGAGCGAACGACGGCATCGAAGCGACTGGGATCCACGGCGCGCCTCCCGGCATCGAGTCAACGACGGGCGGCTTCGGCCGAGCGCCCTGCTGTTTCGTCGGCGCAGGGGTGGAGTGGAGACGACGCGCGCCGGATGACGCAGGTCGAAGTCAGACGTGAGTATAATCGCGTTACGATATAACAACAGGGACGCCGTATCACATGCGACAGATGAGGCGCTGCTCCCGCCGTCGTCCCGTCTTTCTCCTGGTGACTTCTGATTAGGTGACTTCTGATTACCCGAACGGCATCCCCGGGAACCCGCCGCTCGGCAGCTTGCCCTTCTTCGACATGCGGCCAATCTGGGACATCATCTTCTGCATCTCGTTGAACTGCTTCAGCAGCGCCCGCACTTCTTGCGGGGTGCGGCCAGAACCCTTGGCGATGCGCGCGCTGCGCCGCTTGCCGATGACGGACGGGTTGCGCCGCTCGTCGGGGGTCATCGAGAAGATGATCGCTTCGATGTGCTTGTAGTCGTCGTCGGAGATCTGCGCCTTGGCCTGTCGGAGCTGCGCGCCCAACCCCGGGATCATCTCCAGCAACTGGTTGAGCGGACCCATCTTTTTGACTTTCTGAAGCTGTTCGAGGAAATCCTCCAGGTTGAACTGCCCCTTCATCATTCGCTCCTGGAGCTTGACCGGGTCTTCGTCGGTCATCTGCTCCTGGGCGCGCTCGATGAGGGAGAGCACGTCGCCCATGCCGAGAATGCGGCTGGCCAGACGGTTGGGATAAAATGGCTCCAGCGCGTCCAACTTCTCCCCGGAGCCAATGAACTTGATCGGCACCCCGGTGACGGCGCGGATCGACAGCGCCGCGCCGCCGCGGGCGTCGCCGTCCATCTTGGTCAAAATCAGTCCGCTGGCCCCCACCTGGTCGTGGAAGGTTTGGGCGACGCCGACCGCTTCCTGACCGGTCATCGCATCGGCGACCAGCAAGATTTCGGTCGGGTGAACCCGCTCGCGAATATCGACCAGTTCCTGCATCAGCCGCTCGTCGATCTGGAGGCGACCGGCGGTGTCGATGATGACCGGGTTGTAGCCGCGTTCCTGCGCATAGCGCAGCGCGTTGGCGGAGATGGCGACCGGGTTGCTGCCGACGCCTTCCTCGTAGACGGGAATCGAAACCTGCTTGCCAAGCGCCTGCAACTGGTTGATGGCCGCCGGGCGATAGACATCGGCGGCGACCAGCAGCGGGTTGCGTCCCTGCTTGCGCAGATGCACCGCCAGCTTGGCGGCGTGGGTCGTCTTGCCGGAGCCTTGCAGTCCGACCAGCATCAGGATCTGCGGCGGGTGATCGGGAGCGCGCAACGCCTCCGGCTCCTCGCCCAGCACCCGGATCAACTCCTCGTTGGCGATGCCAATCACGGTCTGCGCGGGAGACAGCGAGCGCAGCACATCTTGCCCGACGGCGCGCTCGCGTACAGCGGCGACGAAGTCTTTGGCGACCTTGAAGTTGACATCCGCCTCCAGCAGGGCGCGGCGGACTTCGCGCATGGCGTCGTCGACGTCCTGCTCGGTCAAGCGGCCCTTGCGACCGAGTTTTGCGAAAGTTTCGTTGAGCCGGTCGGTGAGCGATTCGAACATGAGGCTCCTCGGCATGGCGGGTCGGCGCGTGGCCGACTCCAGCGGGTGTGGGCAATGGTTGGCGCACGGACGCAGACACGCCCGCATCACTACGGTACGTTAAGTGGCAGCGGCGCGCCACCTGTCGACGCGGGTTTGCCAACCCCGAACTCAGGCGCCTTCGGCGCGCTCGAAATAGAAAAACAGCATGTCCAGATCACCGGGGGAGCGGCCGAAGGTCGTGAGCATTTGGGCCGCCTCGGCGCGGTGCTGCGTGCTGTGATTGGCTACATGCAGCATCAGTTGCCAGAGCGGGATCTGGAAGCTCCGACCATCGGGCAGGGGAAATGTGAGCGACCGCCGCGCTCCCTCATCGGTCAGGTCCGCGACGAAGGCGGCGGTGTCCGCCGCGACGCCCGTCCAGTAGGCGCGCAGCGCGGCTGGGTCTGGAAAGTCGTTCGGGTCGATGGGCAGGCGGTAGGCCGCCAGCGGCTCCAGCGAACCGTCCCACCAGGCCAGATAGCGGCGCTGGCCGTGGATCTGGTGGATCAGCGTGTCGCGCAGCGAGCGCAGCCCTTTCGGCTGTGGGGCGGCCCACTGCTCCGGATCCAGCCCGGCGGTCGCATCCAGTAGCCGGTCGGTTGCCCAACGATCGTAGGCGAACGTCGTCTGGAGCAGCTCGCGCATTCCAGGATTCCCCCCGTGGACGCGAAACGGGCCGCCTCGATGACGGCCCGCGATGCTCGTAATGATAGCACCGATGTTCTTAAATACCCGAGATTGGCTGCGGTGCTAGAACCCCTCGCCTTCGCCGAAGAAGAGGGAATCGACGTAGGTTTCGGGGCGGAATTCGGCCAGATCGGCGGCTTTCTCGCCGGTGCCGACATAGCTGATGGGGGTGCCCAGTTCCTTGGCCACCGAGAAGGCGATGCCGCCTTTCGCGGTGCCGTCCAGCTTGGCGATCGCGATGTCGCTGATGGCGACGGCGTTGGAGAACTCCTTGGCCTGCACCAACCCATTCTGACCCGTCGTGGCGTCGATGACGAGAATCGTCTCCTGCGGGGCGTCCGGCACCGTTTTCTGCATGATCTTGCGCAGTTTGGTCAACTCCGCCATCAGGTTGTGCTTGGTGTGCAGGCGGCCCGCGGTGTCGACGATGAGCACATCGACGTTGCGGGCATGGGCGGCCTGCATGGCGTCGAACACGACCGCCCCGGGATCTCCGCCTTGCTGGTGGGCGATGACCGGCACATCCAGCCGCTCGCCCCAGATCGCCAACTGGTCGATAGCGGCGGCGCGGAAGGTGTCGCCGGCGGCCAGCATCACCGAGCGGCCGAAGGCTTGGTGATATTTGGCGAGCTTGGCGATGGTGGTCGTCTTGCCGACGCCGTTGACGCCGACGACCATGATGACGAAGGGCACGCCGCGCTGGAGAATTTTCACGGTGCGGTTGCGCTGAGCGGCTTCCAGCAGGGAGATCATCTCCTCGCGCAGAATCTCGCGGGCGGCGGCGGGATCCTGAATGCGGTCGCGCTGAACCCGCGCCCGCAATTCGGCGACGAGCTGCTGGCTGACATCCCAGCCGACATCCGCCTGGATGAGCAGCATCTCGAGATCCTCGTAGAGCGCCTCGTCAATGGCGGCGCGATCGAACAGGCGGGTGATTTCGGAGAAGACGCCGCGCCGGGTCTTTTCCAGCCCCTGCTCCAGCTGGACGTCCGGCTGAGCCTTGCGACGGAAGAATTTGAGAATCACGTTGGCTCCCTTCGGGAGGCGTTGGTTCCATGTTCGCCATCCGGGAAACCCGCGGCAGGCGAGTGGAATGGGCGGCAGGCGCGCCCGAACGCCGGGCAAGACGTGAATGTGCGGTGCGCGGCCACCCCGGAGTGTACCGCGCGGCGGCCCGGGCGACCCCGGTTCGGCGCGCTGGTTCATCGTTGCCTCGACGCCTCGACCCCCACCGCCAGCGCATTCGCCTCCGTCCCATCGCCATCGAGGAAATTCAGGTTGACAGGCGGCGATGGCGTGCCCGGCGGGTCTGCGGCAGCCGGAGTGGCGCCAGGAACGAGATGCAACCAGCGGGTGATGCCGATGTTCGCCAGAAACGGTAGATCGTGGCTGGCGACCACCAGCGCCCCCTCGTAGACGGCCAGCGCCTGCTCCAGTTGAGCGACGCTGACCAGATCCAGATTGTTGGTCGGCTCGTCCAGCAAGAAGAGCTGCGGGGCTGGCTCGGCCGAGAGCAGACAGGCCAGCGTTGCTCGCAACCGCTCGCCCCCTGAGAGGTCGCCGACCGGCAAGTGAACCTGCTCCCCGATGAAAAGAAAGCCAGCCAATCGAGCGCGCAGTTCGGTATCGGGCGCGCTCGGCGCATAGCGACACAGATTGCTCAGCACGCTTTGCTCCTCGTCGAGCAGATCGAGCGTCTGCGGTAGCGCGCGGATTGCGCCCGCATCCACGAGTTGGCGGGCGATGCCCGCGTCTGGCGCCAGATTGCCCGCGATCGCGCGCAGCAGCGTCGATTTGCCGGATCCGTTGGAACCGAGCAGCGCGATGCGCTCCGGTCCGCGAATTGTCAGAGCCAGTCCGGCCTGCCCAAATGGAGCCACACCGCCGGGGTAGGTGAGCACGGCGTCGCTCGCCTCGAAGAGCACACGACCGGTCGGCACGCGTGTTTCGGGGAGCGCAATCCGAATACGCCGATCGTCGCGCAGCGCGTGGCGCTCCCGTTCCAGCCGCGCTCGCGCGGCATCCAGCCGCCGCTCGTGCAGATCGCTGGCGCGCCCGCTCGACACCTCGGCCTTGCGTTGCAGCCCCCCTGCGGCGATCTTCGGCATCCCGCCGGCGCGGACCTGCCGCTTGCCGGCGCTGGCGCGGCGGTCGGAGCGCTCGCGCGCCTCCTGCATCTCGCGTTTCTCGCGCCGAAACTGCTGCTCGGCGGTGCGCACCGATTGCTCGGCGGAACGCTGCTCCTGGATGACGGTGGTTTCGTAGACGGCGAAGTTGCCGCCGTACAGCCGTATCTCGTCGGGGTGAAGTTCAGCGATGAGATCGACCCGATCGAGCAATTCGCGATCGTGGCTAGCGATCAGCAGCGCGCCTTGCCAGCCGGCAATGACGGCGTAGAGTCGCTCGCGAGCGTCGAGATCGAGGTTATTGGAAGGCTCGTCGAGCAGCAACACATCCGGCTTACGCAGCAGTTGGGCGGCCAACCCGACGGCCATCGTCTGGCCGCCGCTGAGACTGGCGACGGTGCGCTGCGGCGCAACGTCCGCCAGCCCGAGCCGGCCAAGCGCCGCGGCGATCCGCTCTTCGACATCCCACTCGTCGCCGATGGCGGCGAAGTGCGCCGCGTCGGTCTCGCCCGCCTCGATGGCGCGCAAGGCGGCCAGCACGGGGGTTGCGCCGAGAATGTCGGCGACAGTCCGGTTCGCGGCAAGGGGCAGCGTCTGCGGCAGATAGCCGAGCGCGCCCCGGACGGCGACGCTGCCGGCGGTGGGCCGCAACTCACCGGCGATGAGGCGCAGCAGCGTGCTCTTGCCGGATCCGTTGGGCGCGACGATGCCGGTGCGACCCGGACCGATGGCGAACGAAAGATGGGAAAAAATGGGGCTGCCGTCCGGCCAGGCGAAATCCAGGCCAGTGCAAACGACGCCCGGTTGTGAGCGCAACATGAGGTGCTCGCAATGGAAACCGCGTCGGTCAAGGCGCGGACGACAGAACGCGCTCCCACTTGGGGCGGGGGCGTCGAGGGGAGGAGAGTCGCGGCGCGGCGCATCGCCGAGCGTTCGCGAATCGTCGTGTCCCTCTGGGTCGTCCTAGCTGCGCACCTGGCATCGCTCCACTGCCGGCGCCCCCGGTGGGCCGCCTTCGAGCGAACAGAGCGTAGCGAACGATCCCGGGCAACGTCAAGGGGGCCGGCGACGCTCTCGGCGCTCCTGACAACCGCCGCAGACAGCGCCCTCGCTCACCCATGCCGAAATGATCGCCCGAGCGCTACGGGAATGGGGAAATCGCGGCTCTTCGCCTCCTTCGACCATGGGCCGCTCGCCGGCGAGCGGCCCATGGTCGATCCTGCCGAAGCACGCGCGCCAGCGGAACCGGGATTGACAAACCCTTGCCGACCCCGCTCTGGCCGCCGACCATGGCGCGGTTTGGGCGTCGGCGACGCGACGGGGAGGAACGCGTGAAGCGGATATCGCCGATCGTGGCGGCGGTGTTCCTGCCGACCGCGTTGCTGGCGTTTGGGCAGGGCGTGCTGGTGACGACGCTGCCGCTCTACGCCAGCTCCCTCGGCGTCGGATACAGCCTGATCAGTCTGGCGGTCAGCGCGGCCGCCATCGGCACACTGGCTGCTGATGTGCCGGCCGGAGCCTTTCTGGCGCGCATCGGGTTGCGGAAGGCCATGATCGGCGGCTCGGCGCTGGTGACGGTCAGCACGTTGTTGCTGGCGTTCGGGCCGGGGTTGCCGCTGCTGGTCGCGCTGCGCGTGCTCGCGGGGGTGGGCGCGGCGCTGTGGGCGCTCTCCCGCCACGCGTATCTGACCGAGGCGATCCCGCTCGGTCAACGCGGTCAGGCAATCTCTGTTTTCGGCGGCATCAACCGCCTCGGCGTGTTCGCCGGACCGGTGTTGGGCGGGCTGGCGGCCGATCGGTTCGGCCTGACCGCCTCATTCCTGCTCTCCGGGTTGCTGGCGGGCGTGGCGACGATCGTTTCGATCGTGCTGCTGAAACCGGCGCCTCGCCCGCAGTCCGCTCCACGCGCCGCTCGCTGGCGCGTGGTCGGGGCCTCTATGCGCGCCAATGGGCGCGATCTGGGCGCCGCGTCGACGGCGCAGACGCTGGGTCAGATGATTCGGACTGGTCGCTATTTGATCATCCCGCTCTACGGCGCCGACCGGCTGGGACTCGACGCCGGGCAGATCGGTCTGATTCTGACCGTGGGGGCCATGCTCGACGTATCGATGTTCGTGCCCGCGGGCTGGCTGATGGATCGCTTTGGGCGCAAAGTCGCCGCGGTGCCCAGCTTTGGGATCATGGCGCTGGGAGTGGCGCTGATCCCCCGCGCCGACAGTTTTCGCGCGCTGCTGGTGGCGGCGTTGGTGATCGGGCTGGGCAACGGTCTCGGTTCCGGTGTGATGATGACCCTCGGGGCCGATCTCGCTCCGGCTGGCGCCACCGGTGAGTTTCTCGGCATCTGGCGGTTGATCGGCGATGTCGGCGCCGCGCTCGGTCCGCTGACCGTCGGTTGGGTGGCTGCATCCTTCGGTCTGGCCAATGGCGCCTACGTGCTGGCGGGAATCGGGTTGCTGACGGCGCTGACACTGGCGGTGCTGGTGCGGGAGACGCGGGCGGGGACAATGAACGGAGAGTCGAGGAGCAGCGTCGAGAAGTGACGACGAGAGGCGCAGACGGTCGTGTCTCTCCCATCCTCGCTCAAGAATCCGGATATTGCGCCTCAGCTGCCGGGATGACCGAAACCGAGAGAACCACCGCGGGCGAATCTCCGTCATTCGTCACGCTGCCCTCAGGTCCGGGCGGGATGTATCCGGCGCTCCCAGTGCTGAACATCGTAGTCGCTCCAGGCCGCAAGGGAGACGGGGTATTGCCTGAGCGAACTATGCCTCCATCCGCCGAGGTGATAACGGAGATTGCTCCGTGCTCCACCACAAGAATCACCGGCATCGTCGAAACGTCGAGGTCGGCGGATGCTTGGGGCGGCAGATTCAGCCGGCCCACCGCGACCTGCTGTGGCGCTGCAGGCCGAGCCGTCGCATCGCCAGCCCAATATCCGGATCGAGGGCCTGAATTTCGATCCCGTACTCTGGAAAGCCGCCTCCCGCAGACAACGTAGAGAGCCCCCGCACCTCCAGGAACGTCGCCTTGGGATCGTTCCCGCTGAGAACGCAACTGGTCCCATGATGACTGACGACCATATCTCCCGGGTCCAGTTCAAGCCGCGTATCGGGCGCAACGATCATCGGCGGCTTGCCGTGATCCTCGGCGCGGCTGAGCAGCGGGAGACCAGAGCGGGGGAGCGTGCCCTGCTCGACGAGGTGATATTCGGGCCTCCTGAACTCATGTCAAAGCAGAAACCGCCGCTTGCAGCGAATCCACCACTGACCGGGTTCGGACCATAGGATTGTCGGGAGATACTGACGAGCCGAGAAACCGCGGCAAGATCAGAAGCGGCCTCCCGTATCGATCTGCTGCCACGTCGCCCCGCCCAGCCGCGTCTCCCAACCGCCGTTGTGACTCTCTTGTTGCGCGAGCGCCGGGAGCGCCCCCAAGAGCGGCGCCAACGCAATGGCGGAGGGTGCACGTCTCTGCTTGCCCATTTGCTCCCCAGTGCTATCTGTATCGGAGACAGTGAGGCAAATCCCCGCGGGCGGCCCGGGCCGATAGACATGCCCGACGGCGGAGCAGCCCGCCTGGGGGAAGTGGAAGCGAGGGGGCGGCGAGGATGGCGAGCGCGTCCTGTTCTCCAAGCCAGGGGTGATAGCCAGCGACGCGACCGCGCATTTGATGGAGATCCGGGTCACGGCGCAGTTTTATTCGCTGAACGACGCGAAAATGCAATGCGGCGTCGGAGACTCCTGGCGCTCAACCGCGAGATGCCAAGAGGGTCTCGGCCTCGGTCAGATACGCGCGCATGCCGAAGGTTTGGGAAATGAGACAAGGGGCGCGTAGCGGGTCGCGTCCCTCGTCTCATGGATTGACTCATGATTCGTGGCGGCGGCTTCTCGACGCCCGCCCCTATACCCCGATCGCCAGTCCCTCGCTCCTCGGGTCCGAACCGGCTGCCAGTACACCCGTTTCTGGATCGCGGGCGATGACCTGGACGGCGCCTCCGGCGCCCCATGGCCCGAGGCGAATCACGTTGTGGCCGCGCGCTTCCAGATCGGCGATGGCCGCCTCGCCGAGACGATCCTCCACCCGCAGTTCCGGCGGGCTGCCGACGTCGGCCGGATAGGTCGCCGGCCAGATTTGCCAGCGTGGCTGCTCGATCGCCGCTTGCACGTCCAGCCCGCGGTCGATCAACCCGGTCAGGGTCTGGACGTTCCATTGCGGTTGGAAGTCGCCGCCCGGGGTGCCGCCGACCAGCACCGGCGTAGCTTGCGAATCGGCCACGAGATAGCAATTGAGGGTGTGCATCGGCCGCTTGCCGGGGGCGAACTGGTTCGGGTGCCCCTCTTCCAGACTGAAGCAGTGCCCGGCCCGGTTGTTGAGCAGAACCCCGGTGTCGCCAACGACGACGCCGCTGCCGAACCAGTCGGACACGGAGAAGATCAGCGAGACCATCAGCCCGTCGCCGTCCACCGCGCACAGATAGGTCGTATGGGCTGGTTGCAGCGCGCCGGCCGTCATGACCGAAGCGGCGACCGGGTCGATCGCCCGGAAGCGCTCGGCCGCCCACGGCTTGGAGACCAGTGTTTCGAGCGGCGCGTCGACCGCGCGAGGATCGCCGGCGTAGGCGTTACGGTCGGCGAAGGCCGCCTTCAGTGCTTCGGCCCCGAGGTGAACGCCGGTGGCGTCGCTGAGCCCGGCCGCGCCAAGATCGGCGTTTTCCAGAATGTTCAGCGTCTCCAGCGTCACGAACCCCTGAGTCGGCAACTGGGTTTGATAGATGGTGTAGCCGCGATAGGTGGAGGCGAGCGGCGGGGTAACGTCAGTGACGTGGCCGGCGAAGTCCTCGGCGCGCAAGGCCCCGCCGTTGTGCTGCAGCCAGTCGCCCATGCGGCGGGCGAGATCGCCCCGATAGAAGGCGTCCGAACCGCCGGTGGCGATCTCGGCGATGGTGCGCGCCAGGTCGGTTTGGCGCAGCAGCTCGCCGGGTTTGGGAACGCGCCCGCCGGGCAGGAACACGGCGGTGCTGGTCGGATAGCGACTCAGCAGCGCCTGCCGCCCATGAATGGCGGCGGCGCCCATCACCGAGAGGGGGAAGCCGTCGGCGGCATAGCCGATGGCCGGTTCCGCCAACTCGGCGAAGGAGCGGGAGCCGTAGCGCTCCAGCAAGGCGAACGCGCCATCGACGAATCCCGGCACCGCCGGCGAGAGGGGTCCTTGCTGAGCGAGCACCGGACGCCCGGAAGGGCTGATTTCGCCCCGCTCGCGCAGCCAGTCGATATCGACACCGCACGGCCCGACGCCGCTGCCCTGAAACGAGCGCAGATCGCCGCCCTCAGGGCCGGGCCGATGGACGACGGCGAACAGATCGCCGCCGATGCCACACATGGCCGGCAGCACGACCGAACCGACCAGCGCAGCGGCGATAGCGGCGTCGGCGGCATTGCCGCCATCGGCCAGCACGCGAGCGCCCGTGGCCGAGATCAGCGGGTGAGCGCTGGCGATGGCGCCATGGCGAGCCATCACCGGACCGAGCCGGCGCGTGGCGAGATCATCGGACGCGGCAGGCGTGGGAAAACCGAGCGTCACGGGGGCCTCCGGAAACGAGTCACGAGTCGTGAGTCGAGCAGTCGTGAATAGAGATGCTGACGGTCAGGACCCGCGATCGAGGCGGCGGAAGAGCACGACGGTGAACGCGATCAATGCGATGAGCACCCACAGGTAGGCGATCCAGGCGACCATGACGCGGTTCCTCCTGACGAACGCAGACTGGCCCGACCGCCGGCGCGGCGAGCGATTCTTCCCCAGTGTTGCGCGCAAAGTGTACGCCGCTGCCGCCGCCCTGTCGCCGCCCTCCCGCGCCGCTCTCGACCTCTCGACTCGTGACTTGCGTCTGCTACGATCCCGCTGTGACGAGACGCACCGAGAGGTCGCCCGTCGGGAGTGGTCGCGGCGATGATGCGTCGCCGGCCTCGGCGCCGTGTGGGAGCGAGTGTTTGTGTCTACCCATGGGCATCCGTGACCCCTTTGCTCCGGACACGGGCGACGAGCGGCCGGCTGGCTACCGGCTCTCGGTCAAGGAGATGGCCCCCGACGAGCGCCCGCGCGAGCGACTGAAGCTGCGCGGTGCGGCCAGTCTCAGCGACGGCGATCTGCTGGCGATCATTCTCAATACCGGCATCGTCGGCGAAACCGTCACCGATGTCGCCCAGCGAGTGCTGGCCGAGCATGGCGGGCTGCGCGGGCTGATGCGGATGGAGGTCGCGGAGCTGGCCCGGGTGCGTGGCATCGGCGACGCCAAGGCGGTGCGTCTGAAAGCCGCGCTGGAGCTGGGACGCCGACTCGCCGCGTTGCAACCCCACCAGCGTCCCCAGATCACCGCGCCGGACGACGTGGCCAATCTGCTCTCCATCGAGATGGCGGCGCTCGATCAGGAGCAGTTGCGCGTCGTGCTGCTGGACGCCAAGCACCGCGTGCTGGCAATGCGGACGGTGTACCAGGGCACGGTCAATCAGGCGCAGGTGCGCGTGGCGGAGGTGTTTCGCGACGCGATCCGGCAGAACGCGGTGGCGCTGGTGGCCGTTCACAACCACCCCTCCGGCGACCCCACGCCCTCCTCGGCCGATGTGGCGCTGACGGTCGAGATCTGCCGGGCTGGGGCGTTGCTGGATGTCGAACTGCTCGATCACCTGGTTATCGGGCAGGGGAAATGGGTGTCGCTGCGGCGGCTCGGATTGGGGTTTCCGAGTGGTTAAGCGGGATGGCGGGTTGGCCCCTGAGATCAACGAGACGTCCCACCCGTACGCGCACGACCACCCCGGCTCCTATTAGAGCGCATGCGGACAGCTTCGCCCGCAGCGGTGCGACCCGAGCATCTATCTGCCACAGGATCGATAGCCTGGCCAGCGAAACAGCCGACCTCGGCCCAGCCCCAGTCCGGACAGGGGGCGCGGCCTCCCCGTCTGACTCGTACTGACTTGATGGTGACTGCCGCGGAGCGGGACGCGAGTCGAGCTCCTCGCCGCTGTCCGGCAAAGCGCCGGTCGGTCGGGATTGGGGCCGTGTCGAGGTCGGTCAAACCGTCTGCGCTCATCGATCTCCTTCGCACGGGATGTAGTCCAGCCTCACCATGTCAGACGCCAACGTCGATGAGAAACGTGGCGCCAGGCGTAACCGCGATTCCCGCCGGCGGAAATTGTGCGCGAACGACAGCTCCCGGCGGGTTTGGATCGCCCAGAACTTCGGGAATGGCCCCGCTTCTCGTGACAAGGAAAAAGAAGTCGGCCAACCGCCGCAGATCGGCGCCAAGAGCTTGCACCTGGTCGCCCAGGAACCCGAGACAATGATCGACACCTTCCAAGCTGACACACGATAAGAGACTCACCAGCGGATCTGCGGGTAAGCCGACCAAATTCGGCATCGCGTTGGGCGCAGGCGGAGCCGAAGCGATGCGCGGCAAAGGAATCGGCGCAGGCTCGACGAGCGGCGGCGATACCGCGCCTGGATCGAAGAGGGTCGGCGGCGTGATCTGCCCGCGAGAGAGCCCGATCGCGTGCGTCGTGACCGCATTGATCAATTTTGTGTAGACATTAATGGCGTTTGAAAGCACGTCGATGGAGGGAAGCGTCTCGAAGAAGGATGGATTCCGTAAGGCAAACTCCAAATCGTTTCGGGTTTGGATGTAGCGAAGCTTCTTCTCGCGCGCATCGAGCAGGGCGAAAATGAACGCATCCTGCTCCTCAGGCGTGGGCACGGGCAGCGGCAAGGTGTCGTAGGTCGCGACCTCCGTCTCGTAGGCGGCCGCGCTCGTTTGCGCAATCTCAGGAAAGTTCTTGAACCGTGCAATGACTTCGGTGATTTCGACTGCCGGAGCAATTTGGGAACCTGAGCCGGCTTTTTGGAACATTGTCGCGGTGTATTCGGATCTGGTGCTCGCGCTCGCGCTGGCGGTCTCGAACTTGCCTTTGAAGCTTCCGCTCGCGATGAGCCCGTTTGCCTCAGCCTGCAGCGTCGCCGCCAATTCGGACTGGGTCGAGGTGGAAACCGAGGTGATCCGGACAATAGAATAGAACTCGCCTCCTGTTTGCAGCCCCCGCACAAAACTATCGCCAAAAGCGGTCTGGAACTGCTGAAATTGGATTGCATCGAGCAAGTCTTGCGCGGCGGCCCGGACGCTGAAATTTCTGCCGCGCTTCATCGGATTCTGGACGATGCACCGTGCGACCAGGAACGTCGACATCGAATTGAATTTCGAAGACTCGGCGAATTCCGCCTTGGCCGACGCGGAATAAAACCCGTATCGACCTTGCGCCTCGAACGACATGCCCAAGCGGTCCATGAGTTCTTCCTGAGAATTGACGATCGTGATCGATGCCAGAACCTCTTGCCCGCTCGCCGCGGGGTCCGGACCGACGGTGAATCCTTCCAGGGCGGCGCCAACTGCCAGACCTGACTCGCTGTTGAAGCCCATGCCGATCTCTTCGTCATTGAAGATGATCCGGCGGACCTGTTGGACTCTCGGCATCGCGGCCTCCGATGGGGCAAGCCCAACTCGCGGGAGTCAGAAATTGACGCTATCCTGCCGCTCACTTGTATGCCATAATGGGAATCACGTCAATAGGAATGTATGCACAGTAATCACCGATTTCGACATGAAAATTCGCTCCGCTTCGAGCGAGCGGCGACCGCACCTGCGCGGTAAGCAAACGGGCCTCGACATCGATCGACTGCAACCTGCACTCTTTTGGATGGCTCATCGCAATGAGCTGCCGGCGAAGTTGAGGGCAACGCCATGGCGTTCGAAGACGATTTCGCTGCCTGCCTGACCAACGTGATGCCGGGGTTTGACTTCCAGGCGAGCGACATCCCCGCTGAGGACGAGGTGCGTATCGGCGCCGAGAACCTCGCAGCCTGGCTCAACGCGCTCGAACCCGACACGCTGGCTGCCGTTGACGAAGTCACTGCCGATTTTGGCGTCTCGCAGGGTCTGGCCGACCCGAGCGTCGGCATCGCGGTCCCACTCTTGCCGATCCTGCTCGTGGTCGACAATACCCCGGTTTCGATGCCGATCTCCAGCGTCGTTCAGAGTCTCTCGATGTGTCTGCCGTAGTCCTCGCGGCCCACCCGCCGGGGGCGGATCTTTACCTCTGTCGGACGATGGACGGGGACGAAGAAGGGGAACATCTGGTGGACGTAGAGTGGGCTGCATTCAAGGAGTGCTGTCGCATCCAGGGCAACCTCGACCTGGAGGCCTGGGATGTCATGTTGTTTCAGCCCCTGAAGGATCTGCACGCGTGGTGGATGCGCCAATTGGACTCGACCCGGGCCTATTTGGCCTGGCTCATCGGCATCGGCGGGTCGGCGGCCGCGGTCATCCTGGGCAAGATCGCCAATATTGCCGCCACCGAAGTCGCCGGGGCCTTCGCCGCACTGCTCGCGGCCGTACTTGCCGGCATGGCTTTGGGCACAATGTTGGACATCGTAGGCCGCTGTCTCGCCGCCGTGTAAACCGTGCTTGCCGCTCCGCGCAAATTGCAGCGCCAGTGAGCCGCGCCCGGGATTTTGCCGAATCAGGACGGGCAGATGGCTCTTGGATTCGCCGCGGATAGACGATGCCTCTGTCGGCCATCAGCGGGGGAATCGGCTCCGACCATCATTGGGATCCATGAGCGTCGCCGACGCAGCCCGGACTGGGTCGCCGGGTCGGCTGAGCGGTCGGCGTCCCGGGCGCGTGCGCGCCGCTCTCCGCGCCGGCGCCAACTCTGATAGGCTCTCCTGAATTCTACGCGTACGAACAGTAGCCGTCAGCAGGAGAGCATCTCGCCATGCGCCGCTCCGTCGGACTATCGTTGGCTACAGGTTTGGGCGTTGCGCTGGTCATCGGGGCAGTCGGGCCGGCGACCGTCGGTGCGCAGACGATGCCGGCCGTTCCCTCGCCGGCGCCGGCCGCAATGGGTTGCGTGGCGATGGCCGATCTGGCGCCGTGCATCAGCGCCGCGAAGAGCGGGTTGCCGGTCACAAGCGCGCCCGGCGTGTTGAGCGGAGCGCGCAACGTCAAAATCGACCGGGACGTCGACACGCGCCAGACCCCGGCGACGGTGACGTACGATTTCGAATAGCTAACGAAACGCTCCCGCTTCGTGCTGCGCTCGAATGCCGTTCCAGCTTGGCGGTGATCTACCATCAGGGACGTAGTTCGTGTCGTAATGTTGCGCGCTACAGTCGGCGCCATCCGGCTCCGTCGCCAAAAGGCGAACCGATGCGCCGGCTCCGGCGCGACCCTTCGACGCCGACGTCGGGCTATGCGCCCGATCTGGGTGTCTGCCGGCGGATCGCCGATGGTGAGCGGGTGATCGAAAGACCCGATCTCGCTGCTTTCTCATCGTCCCACCAAACGAACCGGTTTCGCCTCCAGGCGGTCGATGTCGATTCCCGGCAGTTCCGCTCGACTACTCGATGAACGCCGGAGCGCGAACCGGAGCGCCCCCCGGATCATGCGGGATCGGCGTCATGAGCAGCCAGACGCGAGTAGGGAGGGCGCGGGAACCGAACGACAAACCAACGCGACACGAACGATGCAACCGACAGGAGACGAGCGTGGCCCGGGTCAGCACCTATCTCAATTTTGCGGGGAACACCGAAGCGGCATTCGAATTTTACAAGTCCGTTTTCGGAACCGAGTTCGACGGGGTCTCCCGCATGGGGGACGCTCCGCCGTACGAAGGCATGCCGAAGTTGAGCGACGAGGACAAGCAGAAGATCTTGAATATCCAGTTGCCGATTCTGGGCGGTCATTTGCTGATGGGCAGCGATTCGCTGGAGTCGATGGGCAACTCGGTGAACCAAGGGAACAATTTCTACATCGCGCTCGATCCGGACACCCGTGCCCAAGCCGACATGCTGTTCGCCGCGCTGGCCGAGGGAGGCGCCGTGAAGATGCCGCTGCAGGAGATGTTCTGGGGCGACTATTATGGCGATCTGCTCGACAAATTCGGCGTCCAATGGATCGTCAACTGCACGAGCGCATCGTAGCGACGCGGCGCTGCCGACACGAAGAGCCGCCGCGAAGCGGCGGCGGCTCTTGTGGTTCACGCCCAAGCAGCCCATATCATAACCAGCGCGCCCCGCTCCGATAGCGCCGCCGCGCCGCCAGCCGGAACCGCATGGCCCGAATTCCGGGTTCGCGCCCGAACCGCCCGATCGGCGGGGCGGATAGAATCGACGGCAGCCCCCGGGCTCGGCTCCGGGGACCACGCAGCCTTCGGTTCGGATGGCGGGCGGATCGTGGCGCGGGCAGCCGCAGGGGGAGTGACGATGGCGGGCGAACGAGGGTTCGGTGTGGCGGGTACGCTCGACCACGGTGTCGTGCGACGACTGGCGGCCGCCGCCGAGCGGGCCGGGTACGCGACCTTCTGGGTCAACGATCTGCCTGGCGGCGAGGGACTCGCCGGGCTGCGCGCCGCCGCCGAGGCGACCGTGCGGATCGGATTGGGAGTCGGAGTCATTCCGCTGGATCGCCAATCCCCCG
Source organism: Thermomicrobiales bacterium (assembly GCA_020847015.1). GTDB lineage: Bacteria > Chloroflexota > Chloroflexia > Thermomicrobiales > UBA6265 > CADCWF01. The sequence goes on from JADLCW010000478.1 coordinate 20,858, forward strand.
AGCATATTGCGACGCGCATCGCCGAACTCGATCTGCCAGTCGATCGGCTGCTGGTCGGTGTCGGGTCAGGCGGAGCGACTGGGGCGCTGGAGCGGGTGCGCGCGGGGGTGACGACGCTGCGCGAACTGACCCCGGCGCGGATCGCGGTCGGTGCGCTGGGACCCCGCATGTGCCGGCTGGCCGGTGAAACCGCCGATGCAGTGCTGCTGAACTGGCTGACTCCGGCCTATGTGCCGGAGTCAGCTGCGCTTACCCTTGCCGGAGCGGAAGCAGCGGGCCGCCCGCGCCCGCGCATCGATGGCTACGTACGGGTGGCGCTGGACGAGGCTTTGCCCCGGCTGCGAGAAGAATCCG
>JADLCW010000479.1 GCA_020847015.1 Thermomicrobiales bacterium
GAGAGAAGTGACCCGACCACCGCGAGCAGGATGAAGTAGCGTCCTCCTGCAAGCGAGTTGCGGATGATGTGTTTCATCGCGGCGCCGAGGCCTCCCGGATAACGGGACGAATATCGGTCAGTTGATGGCGCGCTCGAGATCGATCGTGCCGGCCCCCACAGCGACCCGCACCTGCTCCATCGTCTGACGCACGCCCTCGGCCAGCGGGCGCCAGACTACTGGCCCGATCACCGACTCCAGATCGCCACTGTCGGCCCCGTCCGGGGTGAACATCGGCGTTGTTTCCTGGGTGATCTTGCCGGTCATTTCCGGAGCGACCGTCTCGATGGCGTCGATGATCTCGCTGACATCAGCGTAGCTGCCGCCGAGGTTGTACACCGGCGCGCCCCGCGGCATGTTGCGCGACGCCTGGATCATCGCCCGCGCCACGTCGTCGGCGTGCTGATACAGGGCGTGGCCGCCGAACGAAATGTGATAGGGGCGGCCCACGGCGGCGGAGACCATCGCTTTGGTCGGCGTGGCGCTGACGCCCTGGTCGCGCCCGGGGCCATACACGAAGAACGGCCGCAACCCGATGCTGGGGACCTGATAGTCTTGCCAGTAGATGCGCGCCCACTCCTCATTGGCGACCTTGGTGACGCCGTACAGCGTGGCCGGCAGCAGCGGCGCGTCCGGCCCCACCGGCCCATCGTACATCTCGGCGGGGCCGTAGACGGCGATCGAGCTGGCGTAGACGACGCCGTTGATCTGGTCGGCATGCTGACGCGCCGTTTCGAACACGATAGCCGAACCGACCACGTTGACGCGGGCGCCGAGCACCGGATTGGCGCGGACAAAGGGCACTTGCAGCGCGGCAAGGTGAATGACGTTGGTGATGCCGTTATTCGTCACCGCGCGCTCGAAGGCCGCCTGGTCGGTGATGTCGCCGGCGAGGATGTTCACCTTGGCGAGATCCTCGGGGCGCATAATGAGCCGAAGCCGCGCCGGATCTCCCGCCAGGTCGTAGGTGGTGACCGCCGCGCCCTCGTCGACGAGTCGCTTGACCGTCCAGGCGCCGATGCAGCCGAAGGCGCCAGTGACCAGAAATCGCTCCGAGGCCATCATATCTCCCGTCGTTGCTTGTGTGGCCGCCCGCGCGCCGGCGCGGCCATTGTCGATCCGCGGGTGGAGGATACAAGAGCGTGGCGCGCCGCGGAATCAGGCGGCGACTCGTGCTGGTGGGGGTTTCACCTGTGTAACCGTTGACACGTATGCGGTCGATTTCTAGAATCGGCGCACCTCGATGATGGGGAGCAGAAGGCAGGCTGGCGAGCGCCGCGTCGCCGCGTTGGCGACAGAGATCCGCGCCACGCCGGCGACAGGAGGAACACCGAGCGGTTCGTTGGCGACATTATGGCGCAGGCGCCGTTGCGTGCAGCGCTGGCCGACCCGCGCGGTCGGGCGGCGGGTTTCAAAGGAGATCCGGGCATGAGCGACGGGATCGGCCGAGAGCGGCCAATCGGCGAGTTTGAGCGACAGGTCCGCGATTATGCGCGAGCGTGGGCGACGACGATCGATCGGCGCAATTTGCTGAAGGCCTTCGGGGCCGCCGGCGTGGGGGCGATCGCGGCCGGGCGGCTGAACCTGACCGAGGCGTCCCCGGCGCCGGGAGCCGTCGCGCAGCGCGTGCGGCGGGCCCAAGCCGGCACAAAGCTGCGCATCGCGCGTGGCCAGTTGACCGACACGTTGGACGCGCAGAAAACGGTCGCCCTCGTCGCGCACGAAATCATGTGGCAGATCTACGATTCGTTGATTTACCTCGACGAGACGGGCACGGTGCATCCCGGTCTGGCCACCGAATGGACATTCAGCGACGACAATCTGACCGTCACCTACAAGCTGCGTGAGGGCGTCAACTTCCACGACGGCACGCCGTTCAATGCCGAAGCAGTAGTGATAACGGTCGAACGCCACCGCGATCCGGCGACGGCGTCGCCGAGCGCCTACATGCTCGGGCCACTCGACAAGGCCGAGGCAATCGATGACATGACGGTCGCCTACGTCTACACCGAGCCGTTCGTACCGATGTTCGTGGGTCTCGGGTATTCGTATTGCGCTCCCATCAGCATGGCCGCCGTCGAGAAGTTCGGTGAACAGTTCGGGCGCAATCCGGTCGGCACCGGGGCGTACAAGTTCGTGGAGTGGACCGCCGACGACACGATCGTGCTGGAGAAAAACGCAGAGCACGGGTGGGCGACCACGTTCTATTCAGTGCAGCAGCCGCCGACGGTCGAGCGCGTCGAGTTCGCGGTCATCCCCGAGGACGCCACGCGGCTAGCGGCGCTCGAAGCGGGCGAGGTGGACATCGTCGCCGGCACCGATGCGGTGCCCATCGACAAGATCCGGTCGCTGCAGGAGACCCCGGGGTTGCAAGTGGTGACCCGACCGATGGTCGGGCTCTACTACAACTACATCAACGTTCAGCAAAAGCCGCTCGATGATGTGCGCGTGCGTCAGGCGATGAACTACGCGCTGGACAAGACCGCGCTGATCGAACTGGTGTTGGACGGCAACGGCATTCCGGCGGTCAGCCCACTCGGTTCGGCCTTCGGCGATTTCAATCCGAATCTGAACGCCTACGAGTACGATCTCGACAAGGCCAAGGCGCTCATGACTGAGGCCGGGCTCGAAGATGGGTTCGACCTCAAGTACATCGTGATCGCCTCGCCTATTTACCAGCGCGCGGCGGAGGTAATTCAGGAGAGTCTGGCCGCAATCAATATCCGGGTCAACATGGAGGCCTATCCGGTTGCCGACGTATTCGCCAAGGGTCCCGGCGGCGACTATGGCATGCTGTTCTTCTACTACACCTACAGCGATCCGGACGTGCTCTATCTCGTCTGCAACACGGACGGCGGCAGTCTGGCCTGGTCGTTCACGGACGACAAGGAGCTGAACGACTCGACAGCCGGACAACGCATCGAGTTCGACAAGGAGAAGCGACGCGAGCTGCTGTGGAAAGCCCAGGAGCGCGTCAACGACCAGGCCTACTGGATGTTCCTGTGGGAGGGCGTTTATGCGGCCGCCATGCGCGAGGGCATCCAGGGACTCAATCTCGACCTCGTTGGGTTCCTCCACTTACAAGAACTGTCAGTGACGGAGTAAGCGACGGCGGCGGGCAGCCGTCGGTGGGTCGGAGCGCGCCATCGCGCCCGACCCGCCATCGAGCCCGAGGAAGAGTGACGCCGTCGTGGGTTCCTACCTGGTTAGCCGGCTGCTGCATATGGCGGCGGTGCTGGTTGCCGTGCTCATCCTCGTTTCGACGCTGCTGCGGCTGGTGCCAGGCGACCCGGTCGATGCGATCATGGCCGGCAATCCCGGCATCACCGAAGCCGACAAGGTTCGGCTGCGCGAGCAGCTTGGACTGACCGATCCGATCCTGGTGCAGGTGCGCGATTATTCGCTGGGGTTGCTGCACGGGAATATGGGCGAGTCGTTGCGCTCGCGTGACGCCGTTCTCCCATTGATCGTGGACAAACTGCCGGCGACCATCGAGTTGACCGTGTTCGCCATGCTGATCGCCATTCTCATCGCGGCGCCGCTCGGGGTGATCACGGCGCTGCAGCGCGGCCGGCCCGGCGACTTCATCGGATCCATCATCGCGGTGCTGGGCATCTCCATTCCCAGTTTCCTGCTCGGGATTTTGCTCATCATGGTGTTCGCCGTACAGATGCGCATCCTGCCGGCGTCCGGCTACGGTGGATCGATGGTGGCCGCCCTTCAGGCGCTGATCACTCAGGGCGATATCGATCCGCTACTGAAGAGTCTGAAATTCCTGCTGTTGCCGGGCATCACCCTGGGCGTCGGGGTCGCCGCCTACAACGCGCGCATCATCCGGTCTTCCATCATCGAGGTCGTGCGGCAGGATTACGTGCGCTGTGCGCGAGCCAAGGGGTTGCGCGAGCAAGCGATCTTTTGGCGCCATGTGTTGCGCAACGCGCTGATTCCGGTGGTGACCATCCTCGGATTGCAAATTGGCTACCTGCTCAGCGGCGCGTTCGTCATCGAGAACGTGTTCGCTTGGCCGGGGATTGGCCGCTTCTCGGTGCAGGCGCTCGGCTGGCGAGACTACCCGGTCGTGCAGGGGGTGGTGCTGATCACCGCGCTGATCTTCCTGACGATCAATCTCCTGATCGATCTCCTGTACGTGGCGATCGATCCGCGCATTCGGCTCCGGTAGGGAGAGATCGTGACCGACTCCACCACCACCGCATCGCTCAATTTGGCGGGAGCCGCTCATGAACGGGCCGAGCCGGAAGCGCGCGGCCGGCAATTCTGGCGCTCGCTGCTGCGTAGCGCCAAGGGGCTGACCGGCGCGGTGCTGCTCGCCATCGCGATTGTCAGCACGCTGGCCGCCCCGCTGATCGCACCGTACGACCCGACCGCGCAATCAGTGAAAGCCAAGTTTGCGCAACCCAGCTTTGTCGATCCCGATTCCGGGCACCTGTTCGGCGGCGACAATCTGGGTCGCGATTTGTTTAGCCGCGTGCTCTACGGCGGCCGCGCTTCGCTGGCGATCGGCGTGCTGGCGACCACGATCGCCGCGGTGCTGGGGTCGATTCTCGGCGGCATCGCCGGATTTCAGGGCGGACCGATCGACTCGATCATTATGCGGCTGGTCGATTTGCAGCTCTCGATCCCATTCATCCTGCTCGCACTGATCTTCCTGGCAATTCTGGGGCCGGGATTCTGGAGCGTGTTCGCTGCGCTGTCGGTCGCGTTGTGGGTGAACTACGCGCGGTTGATCCGAGGCGAGACGCTCAAGATTCGCGAAGCCGAATATGTGCTGGCAGCCAAAACGACGGGGCTGGGGCCCGCGCGCATTCTGGCGATCCACATTCTGCCCAATGTGCTGCACGCCATCCTGATTCTGGCGACACTGGACATGGCTTGGGTCATCATCTTCGAGTCGTCGTTGACCTTCCTCGGGCTCGGCATTCAGCCGCCGACCCCGAC
>JADLCW010000480.1 GCA_020847015.1 Thermomicrobiales bacterium
CACCTACGCCGCGCTGGTGGCCCTCGGCATCGTCGCCGCGCTGCTCGTGCGCGACTATCCGCTGGCGCTGGCCCCGCTCATCATCCCCGCCGCGCTGGCCCAATACGCGCTGCTGCGCGAGGTGCAATTGCGCGCCGACACCCGCGCCGCGCTGGCGGCCATGGTCGACGTGATGGAGCTGCGCGACCCCTACACCGCCGGTCACTCGATGCGGGTGGCCGCCACCGCCCGCCGGTTGGCGGCCTGGATGGGGTTGACCGGCGAAGAAGCCGATCTGGTGGAGACGGCCGGCCGCGTGCACGATCTGGGCAAGGTCGCCCTCAACCCGACGCTGCTGTCCAAACAGGGGTTGTTGTCCGAGGAGGAATGGGTCCAGATTCGCCAGCATCCGGCGCACGGAGCCGCCATCGTGGAGAAGTTCGCCGGCTACCGCGGCTGCGCCGTGCTGGTGCGCCACCACCACGAGCGGTGGGATGGCGACGGCTACCCCGACGGGCTGGCCGGGGACGCGATTCCCCTGGGGGCGCGGATTCTCGCCGTGGCCGATGCGTTCGACGCCATGACCAGCGCCCGCGCCTACCGACCGGCGCTGCGCCCCGAGATGACGCTGGCCATCCTCGAAGATGGAGCCGGCGCGCAATGGGACCCGCGGGTGGTGGAGGTCTTCATCGAGGGACGACTGCGGGAAACCGCGGACGCCGAGGTGAGCGTGGCCACCCACCCGATGCTCGCCTGACGGCGGTTCCGGCGCGATCCAGCCGCGCGGGCGCCGCGTCGGCGCGGGCGTCCGCCGGGTCATGCCGGGCGGCGTCGGAGTCTCGTCGCGGCTAGCTGACGGAGAGCACGATCTCGGTGGGCTGGGCCGCCGACGCCGCGACGCCGGGAGCCAGCGTCGCGCGGGTCAACAGCAGATCGATCTCGGCGGCCCGCATCGGCGGCGCGAACCCGAACCCCTGCCCGTAGTCGACCTCCAACTGCCGCAGCGCCTCCGCCTGGCGCGCGGTTTCGATCCCCTTGGCGACGACCTCCAGCTCGAGTTCGTGACCCAGCGCCGCGACCGCCCGCACGATCGCCGCGCTGCGGCGGTCGCGCTCCAACCCGGTGACCAGCGAGCGGTGCAGTTTGAGCGCGTCGACCTCCAGATCGCGCAACGCCGCCAGCGAACTGCTGGCCGCGCCGAAATCGTCGAGCGCCACCCGCGCCCCCAACGCCCGCAGCCGGCGAATGGCGTCGGGCGCTTCCACCGCGTCGGTCTCGGTCACATCCAGCCCCAGCAACCGCGGATCGAGTCCGGTTTCGGTCAGCGCCTTGGCGGCCTCGCTGGCCAGGTTGGACTGGTGGAATTCGCGACCGGACAAATTGACGCTGACCTGGAACGGCGGGGTCGCCCCGGCGGCCTCCTTCCAGGCCCGCGCCTGCCGGCAGGCTTCGCGCAGCACCCACCGCCCCAGCGGCACGATCAGCCCGGTGTCTTCGGCCAGCCGGATGAAGCGCTCCGGCAGCAGCAACCCGTGCTCGGGGTGGTTCCAGCGCACCAGCGCCTCGAACCGCGTGATGCGTCTGCTCGCCAGCGCCACTTCGGGCTGGTAGTGCAGCATCAGTTCGCCGTTGTCCACCGCCCGGCGCAGATCGGCTTCCCAGCGCAACCGCGCCACCACCGGTCGCGACATCGACGGCGCGAACACCGTCCGCGTGGAGCGCCCGGCCGCCTTGGCTTCGTAGAGCGCGATGTCCGCTTGCCGCAACAGATCGCTCGGCGAGGTCGACGCGTCATCCAGCACGGCGATGCCGATGCTGGCGCTGAGATGCGCCGCGAAACCGTCCACGGTCAATGGCGGGCGCAGCGCCCCGAGCAACCGATCGGCCACATGGGTGGCGATCGGCTCGCCGCCGGCGCTCTCCAGCAGCACCACGAACTCGTCGCCGCCAAACCGGGCCAGCGTATCCACCGGGCGCAGCCGACCGCGCAAGCGCGCCCCGACCTCGACCAGCACCCGGTCGCCGGCGTCATGGCCGAGCGTGTCGTTGAGATTTTTGAACCCGTCCAGATCGATGAACAGCACCGCGACGCTGGTTTCCCGCCGCCCGGCGCGCTCCACCGCCGCCGCGAGCCGCTCGGCGAACAGCGCGCGGTTGGGCAGCCCGGTCAGCGCATCGTGGTGGGCCAGATAGGCCAGCCGATCCTCGGCGTGCTTGCGCTCGGTGAGATCGATCGCGATGCCGTGCCAGAACAGCGGCTGCCCGGCTCCGCCGCGCACCAGCACCGCCTGATTGCGCACCCACACGACCCGCCCGTCGCGACCCAGCATCCGGTATTCCTCGTCGAACGGATCGCCGGTCTCATCCGACTGGCGAACCGCGATCTGGACGCGCAACCGGTCGGCCGGGTGGATCAGATCGTCCCAGGTGGGTGTTCCGGCGATCAGATCGGCCGGCGAGTATCCGAGCAGCGCCTCGACCTGCGCGCTGATGAACGCATCGGTGCGATCTCCCAGGCGCTCGATATAGACGACGGCCGGCGCTTGCTCGACCAGGGTGCGATAGCGCGCTTCGGCCACCCGCCGCTCGTCGGCCAGCCGCCCCAGCCGCGCGATGACGCTGGCCAGCGATGCCGCGCCGCCGAGCACCCCGCGTTCGCCCGCGTCCGGCGCGCCCGGCATGGTGCGATAGACCACCAGCTTGCCGACCACGATGCCGGAGGCCGGTTCGCGGATCGGCGCGCTCCAGCAGGCGCGCAACCCGTGGGCGAGCGCCGCCTCCGCCCCGCCGGCCCATTGCGGGTCGGTGGCGATGTCGGCGGCCACCATCAGCGCGCCGGGGAGCGCCGTGGGGCCACGCCCGTCCGCGCCCGCCTCGGGGAGCAGCCCATCGAGCGTGGCGAGGTAGGCGGCCGGCAGGTTGGCCGCCGCCGCGTGGCGCAGCCGCCCGTCGTCCCCCAGCAGCAGCACCGCGCAGTGGGCGTCGCCCAATGTCGCATTCAGGATTTCGCACAGAACCGTCAGCACCGCGTCCGGTTCGGCTCCCGCCGCCAACAGATCGAGCGCCCGGGACTGCAGCGTGCGGATAGCCGCCGCCGCGGCGAGCGCCGGAGACGCGGACGCGACAGGCGCAACGGCGCGATCTCCGGGATCGCCCGTCGCCCGCTTGTCATCCGTCCCCGTCCGCACCGCGCTTCTCCGCCTGACGATCGTTTCCTTAGGTTGCGTGGTTCGCGCCGGTTGACTGGCGACAGTATACGGGTGAGGGGCCGGGTCGTGCCTCCGCGGGATTGACACGAGACTGTAACGACCAGCCGCCCCGGCAGACACGAGGTAGACCCCGCTCGGCCTACCGTTGCCCTGCAGGGACGCAGTGGTCGGATCGCGGCAGGTGGCGCGCGGTTCAGGGCGCTGCGGGTATGGCGTGGAGGCACGGATCATGGACGAAAAAGCGAAGGTGTCGAGCCGCTTCGACCGGCGCACCGTATTCAAGAGCGGAGCCGCCGCCGCGGTGGTGGGAGCCGCCGGGGCGTCGCTGTGGCGCTCCGGCGGGGTGGCCCGCGCCGATGACGACGACATCGCCAAGATCGCCGAGGCGCGCGGGCTGACCCCGGAAGACGTTCGCGCGGCGCTGAAAACCTATGTGCCCAGCGGAACCTACGACGAGACGCTGATCTTCGCCTCGGGCGGGCACTCCGGGCAGGTGCTGGTCATCGGCGTGCCCTCGATGCGGCTGCTCAAGCAGATCGCCGTGTTCACCCCCGAACCGTGGCAAGGCTACGGGTTCTCCGACGAGACCCGCGCCGTGCTGGAAGCCAGCGCGTTTGACGACAAACCGCTGACCTGGGGCGACACCCACCACCCGGCGCTGAGCGAGACCAACGGCGAGTACGACGGCCAGTTCCTGTTCATCAACGACAAGGCCCACGCCCGCATGGCGGTCATCGATCTGCGCGACTTCGAAACCAAGCAGATCGTCAAGAACCCGCACATTCTCAGCAACCACGGCGGCGCCTTCGCCACCCCCAACACCGACTACATCATCGACGGGTCGCAGTACGCCACCCCCTTCGGTTGGGAGTACGCGCCGCTGAGCGAGTACAAGGAGAAGTACCGCGGCGCGATGACCCTCTGGAAGTTCGACCGCGAAACCGGCCGCATCGACCCGGCGCTGTCGTTCTCCATCGAACTGCCGCCCTACTGGCAGGATCTCGCCGACGCCGGCAAGGGACCCAGCGACGGCTGGATGTTCTCCAACTCGTTCAACACGGAGATGGCCACCGGCGGCATCCTGGAAGGCCACCCGCCCGTCGAGGCCGGGGCCTCCATGCACGACATGGACTATCTCTCCGTCATCAACTGGCGCAAGGCCGCCGAAGTGGCCGCCGCCGGCAAGACGGAAGACATCAAGGGCATGCCCATGATTCGGATGGCCACCGCCGTCGAAGAGGGCATTCTCTTCCAGGTGCCGGAGCCGAAAAGCCCGCACGGGGTCGATGTCACCCCCACCGGCGAATACATCGTGGTCGCCGGCAAACTCGATCCGCACGTGACCGTCTACAGCTTCCAGAAGATCCAGGACGCCATCGCCGCTGGCAACTTCGAGCAGGACGAATTCGGCGTGCCGATCCTGCCCTTCGACGCCTGTGTGGAAACCCAGGTCGAGTTGGGGCTTGGCCCCCTGCACACCCAGTTCGACGACCAGGGTTTCGCCTACACCAGTCTCTTCCTCGACAGCGCCATCGCCCGCTGGAAAGTGGGCGGCGAAGGCATCGACGGCGGCTGGGAAATGGTCGAGAAGCTGCCGGTGCACTACAACGTCGGGCACCTCTGCGTCGTCGGCGGCGACACCATGGCTCCCCAGGGCAAGCACCTGATCGCCCTCAACAAGTGGTCGATCGACCGCTTCACCCCGGTTGGCCCGCTGTTCCCGCAGAACTTGCAGCTGATCGACATCAGCAGCCCCGACACGTTGCAATTGCTCTTCGACATGCCGCTGGGCGTCGGCGAGCCGCACTACGCGCAAGCGATCCCGACCAGCAAGCTGGCGCCGTGGACGGTGTACCCGGAGGTCGGCTGGGACCCGGCCACCCAGGCGCTGTCGCCGGATGCGCCGCAACCCGGCAAGGAAGGCGTCGTGCGCGACGGCAACAAGGTCGCCGTCAACATGACCTCGATTCGCAGCCACTTCACCCCCGACTGGGTGAACTTGCAACTGGGCGACGAGGTGACCTGGCGGATCACCAACATCGAGCGGGCCGACGACGCCACCCACGCCTTCGCCCTGCCCGGTCAGAATGTCAACCTGAGCATCGAGCCGGGTGAAACCATCACCGTCAGCTTCACGGCCGATCGGCCGGGCGTCTATCCGTTCTACTGCACGGAATTCTGCTCGGCGCTGCACCTGGAAATGATGGGCTACATGCTGGTCAGCCCGTAACCCGACCCCTTTCGAGACGGCAAGCGGCGTCGGGGGGCCCACCCCCGGCGCCGTTTGTTGCGCGCCTGTAACGGCGCGCCGCGGTTGGCGGATGCGTCTGCTACCGCCGCTGCGTAGGCTGGGAGGTGTGAGACGAGGTGGTACGAAAGGAGTCGGTAATGCTCGCAGCCCAACAGGAATCCGCTTCCATCGCGCCGGGGGGACTCGTCGCCGGACCGGCCGCCGCGGCGACCCGGGCGCGCTTCGATGTCGCGCTGCTGCGCCTGCCGCTGCTGGTGCTGGCGGGGGTGTTGTTGCTGGGGTCGATGCTCGTTCCCTACTGGACGATCACCCTCCACGCGCCGCAATACCCGAAGGGGCTGCACATCCAGGCCCACGTCAGCGAAATGACCGGCGACGTGTTCGAGGTGGACGGACTCAACCACTACATCGGCATGATGAAGCTCGAAGACGCCGCCGTGCTGGAGCGGGCCATCTCGCAACCGGCCATCATCATCATCGCCGTGCTGGCGGTGCTCTCGTTCTGGCTGCCGCGCCCCTGGCGGGCCGTGGCGCGCGTGCCGATGATCGTCTACCCGGTGGTGTTCTTCCTCGATCTGTTCGCCTGGCTCTACTACGCCGGCAACTCGCTCGATCCGCACGCCCCGCTCAGCAGCTCCATCAAACCCTTCACGCCGCACATCGTCGGCATCGGCACGATCGGGCAGTTCAGCACCGAGGCGGCGTTCACGATCGGGTTCTACCTGTCGGTCGCGGCCGCGCTGGTGGCGCTGGCGGTGACGGTGTGGGACTGGAGGCGGAGCCGTGCGACCTAGCGGCCGACCGCACCGTCTGCTGGCGGCGCTGGCGCTGCTGCTGGCGCTGACCGGGGGAGCGGTCGCCGCGGCCGAACGCGCGCCGCGCGCGGCGGGGCTGGAGGTCTGCCCCGGCTGCCCGATCGACTCCATCGCCGAGGCCATCGCCCAGGCGCAACCCGGCGCCCGGATCGAGGTGCGCGGGGGAACCTATCCCGGCGGTCTGGTCATCGACCGCCCGCTGACGCTGGTCGGCATCGACGGACCGGTCATCGACGGCGGCGGCAGCGGCACGCTGGTGACGGCGAGCGGGGTCGATTTCGCCATCAGCGGATTCACCCTGCGCGGCACCGGCATCAGCCTGGACAAGGAAGACGCCGCCATCGTGGTCGAGCAGGGCAAAGCCGTACTCGTCGGCAACCATATCGAAGACGCGCTGTTCGGCATCTATCTGAAGCAGGCTCCCGGCAGCATCGTGCGCGACAACGTCATCCTCAGCAAGGCGCTGCCGGTTGCGCGCCGCGGCGACGGGATCAAAACCTGGTACAGCGACGATGTCGTCATCGAGGGCAATCGCGCCGTCGATGGCCGCGACATCATCCTCTGGTACTCCAACCGCGGGCTGGTGCGCGACAACGTCTTCGACGGCGGCCGCTACGGGTTGCACCTGATGTTCAGCGACGACGCCCGCATCGAAGCCAACTCGCTCAGCGGCAACTCCATTGGTCTCTACGTGATGTACAGCCGCTCCCCCACGGTCGTCGGCAACGCGCTGTCCAACAACCACGGTCCCAGCGGCGGCGGCATCGGGTTGAAGGATGTGGACCACGCCGTCGTGGAAGGCAACCGCTTCGTCAACAACAACATCGCCGCTCAGGTCGACACGTCGCCGCGCGAGATGGGCATCGAGAATTATTTCCGCGGCAATGTCTTCGCCTACAATCAGGTCGGCATCGGATTCATGCCCTCGGTGCGCCACAATACGCTGAGCGGCAACGCCTTCATCGACAACGCCGAGCAGGTCGCGATACTAGGGCGCGGACACTTGCGCGACATCACCTGGGCCGAGAACGGCGCCGGCAACTACTGGAGCGACTACGCCGGGTTCGACGCCGACGGCGACGGCCTTGGCGATCTGCCCTACCGCTCGCAGCGGTTGTTCGAATCGCTGGTGGCGCGCCACCCGGCGCTGCGGTTGTTCACCTTCAGCCCGGCGGCAATGGCGGTCGATTTCGCGGCGCGCGCCGCGCCGGAGGTGCGCCCGGAAACCAAGCTGGAAGACCCGGCTCCGCTGATGCGCCCGGCTCCGCACGCCGCGCTGCCGGTCGCGCCAGCGGCGGACCCCGGCGCCCGGTTGGCCATGGGCGGAGCCGGCAGGGCGCTCGCCGCGGTTTCGCTGGGAACGATCGTCGCGTTGCGACGACCGACCGGGACGCCGCGGTCGCGGCGGCCCAACCGCCGCCTGCGGTTGGCTCCGCAGGGGGGACGGGAGGCGTGAGCGTGAGGCATGAGCTGACGGACGGCGCGCCGGTCGCGCCGGTGGTCGCCGCGCGCGACCTGAGCAAACACTACGGCCGCGTGGCGGCCCTGGACACGATCGCCTTCACCATCGCCCCCGGCGAGGCGGTCGCGCTGTGGGGGCCGAACGGCGCCGGCAAAACGACCATTCTGCGCTGTCTGCTCGGTCTGGCCCGGTATCAGGGCGAAATCCGGGTGGATGGCCTCGATCCGGTCACCGACGGTCGCGCCGTGCGCGCCCGGATCGGCTACGTGCCGCAGGAATTGCCGGTGTCGCCGATGACAGTCGGCGAGTTGACCGCCTTCATCGCCCGGTTGAAGCGCGTGCCCACCGCGGCCGCCTGGGAGAAACTCGAACTGCTGGGGGTCGCCGAGCACCACCACAAGGCAGTGTCCGCGCTCTCCGGCGGGCAGCGCCAACGACTCTCGCTCGGACTGGCGTTGATCGGCGAACCGCCGGTGTTGTTGCTCGACGAACCGACCGCCAATCTCGACGCCCAGGCCCGCGCGGAATTGCTGATCCTGCTGCTGCGGTTGCGCGCCACCGGGGTGACGCTGGTGTTCTCGTCCCACCGGCCGGAAGATGTGCTGGCGCTGGCGAACCGGGTGCTGCGGTTGGAAACCGGCACATTGCTCGGCAGCGCGACCCCGCTCGAGTTCCAGCGCGAACTGGGCGGCACCTCGCGCATGCTGCTGTTCCTGAAAAATGGCGGCCGTCATCAGGCGATCGCCGCCCTGGCGGATCTCGGATTGGATGCGACCGGAGAGGACAAGCTGCTGACCGTCGCCGTCCAACCGCGGCAGAAAGCCGCCGTGCTGACGACGCTGGCGGCCGCCGGCGTCGAACTCGACGACTTCGACCTGGAGCGCGTGGCATGGACCGATCGATCGTAATGGCGATCGGCGCGAAGGAAGCTCGCGCCGGATTGCGCAACCGCTGGTTTCACCTCTACGCAGCGGCCTTTCTGCTGCTGAGCGTCGCCTTCTCGGCCGTGGCCATGTCCGGGTCGAGTCTGACCGGGCAACCCGGATTCGGCCGCACCTCGGCCGGATTGCTGAACCTGATGTTGCTGATGGTGCCGTTGATCGGGTTGACCATCGGAGCGCAGGCGCTGGTGTCCGAGCGCGAGGATCGCCTGCTCGACTATCTGCTGGCGCAGCCGGTGTCGGCGGCCGAAGTGTATTTCGGCAAATTCCTGGGAGCCGCCGCCGCGCTGGTGCTGATGCTCGCCTTCGG
>JADLCW010000481.1 GCA_020847015.1 Thermomicrobiales bacterium
GCTTTCCGCGCCGACTGCCGCCCGTCTGGCTGCGACTGCCTCCGCTCGGTTGCCTGAACGTTCACCCTTCGCTGCTGTCGCTGGGGCGTGGACCGGAACCGGTGTTCTGGACGCTGCGCCGGGGCGAGCGGCGCAGCGGCGCCACCATCCACCGCATGACCGAACGCTTCGACGCCGGTCCCATCCTCACCCAAACCGCCATCGCCGTGCCGCCTGGCATCCGCGCCCCGGATCTGGAACGCGAACTGATGACCCTCGGCGGCCAGGCGCTGGTCGCCGCCCTGCCGGCGCTGGCGACCGGCGCGATCGATTTCCGGCCGCAGGACGAAACGCTCGCCACCGACGCTCCGGTTCCCTCGCCCGCCGATTGGCTGATGCCGACCACCCTGCCCGCCGGCTGGGCGTTCAACTTCGCGCGCGGGGTCGCCCCCCTCGGCGGACCGCTCGCCGTGCGCGGCGCATCGCTCGGCGTGCTCCCCGTACGCGACGCGCTCGCCCACAATCCCACGGAGCGGCTCGCCTCCCCTATTGTCGTGCGCGGGGACGGAATCGTTCGGGTACGCTTCGCGCCGGGTTGGGTCGAATTCCAAATCTGAACGTCGCCGAAACGTCTGCGAACCGGAGCTGCGGCAAGATGACCGAAGATCGGACCGAGCACGCATCGGACAGCGCCAAAACGGCGTCCACGGCAAAACAACGACGCCGCGAGCGCCGCCATCTCTGGCATCGCGTCGCGCTGGGCGCCACCGTGCTCATCGTAATCGGCATCATTGCGATGATGCCGTTCGTGCTGCACAGCATGCAGGACGTGCTCGGCCGCTCCTCCAATACGCAGTTCGCGGTGATCTCCGGCAAAGAAACCGATCCATCGGCCGCCATGCTGAGCGATGTGTCCTATTTCAACTTCGGGCTGATCGATCTGGACGTGAACTCGGGTCAGATCACCATCGCCGTCTCGGGGAATCGCGTCTGCGCGGCGACCTGCCCGACGCTGACGATCACCCTGGTCGCACTCGACGACAACGCCGACGAGCGGCGCGGGTTGCCGCCCACCGCCAAGGTGACGCTCGGTCCGGACGATCGGATCTTCAGCGAATCGGTCGAACTGCCCGTGCGCGGTCAGCCCAGTCTCTACCCGTTCGACACCTACGAGCTGTGGCTCGGTCTGGCCGTCCGGGTCACCGCGCCGGACGGGACGAACATACCGGTGGACCCGACCTCGGTCGCGGACCACGTGTCCGTCACGCTGCAAAACCGAATCAGCACCATGGTGATGCAGCCGCCGGGTTCGGTCGCGCCGCAAACCGTCGAAGCAGCGACCGATCCATTCACTTTCGCGGTGGTGCGTTCGCTGACGCTCGAGCGTCCCGTCTATCTCAAGCTGATGGCTGTGTCGCTGGTGCTGCTGGTGGCCGTCTCGGCCGCGCTGGCGCTGTTCATGCGCTCCATGGATGAATTGCTGCTGGGCATCGGCGGGTTGGTGCTTGGCGTCTGGGGCGTGCGCTCGGTGCTGATGCCGCAATCGCTGCCCACCGTGACGGCGGTCGATCTGGCGCTGTCATGGGTCATTCTGCTGCTGCTGCTGGGGTTGGCGCTGCGCGCCGCGCATTATTTCTTCCGTCAAAGCGGGCTGCCGGTCCCACACTGGCTGGGCAAGCGGGATTGATCCCGGTCAGCCGCTTACAACCCGGCCCCGGCTTCCGTCGCCGCCGCCCGCAGGCAGAGCGCGGCCCACACGGTCAGCACCGCGTGCAGCACGGCGGCCGGCCATATCGCCGGCCCCGCCGCCGTTTGCCCGACGCCGGTGGCGATGAAGAGCGCCGCCGCCCCGATGTCGTACACCAGCGCCACGGCGAGGATGCCGACCAGCGCTCGGCCGCCGCGTGCGTTGGCCGCGATCGCGCAGCCAATCCCGATGGCCAGCAGCGCGGCCCCCGCCAGACGCCCGGCGAACAACGCCTCGGACGCAGGGTCGGCCACGCCCGCCAGCGCCGTCACCACCGTTCCTGGGCGCGCCAACAAGGCCAGCCCGGTCAGAATCTCGATGACCGCCGTCACCCACAAGAACGGTCGCGCGGACATGACATCTCCCTGATGCGAGCGCCGCCTGCGCCGGCGGGCAGATCCCGCGCGCACCGGCTATTTTCGGCAATCGCCGCGCCCCGCGCACGCCGCGCGCCACGACCGCGCGGGCAAGGCGTCCGATCTGGCCTCGCGCTACGATGGGCGCGACGCGGCGGGCTTCGCGTCGTCGCGTCGTCGCGTCGTCGCGAACCATCATCTCGCCCCGGAGTCGCCGCATGTCCCGCCTCATCGACACCGCGTTCGCGCGCTTGCTCGATCTCGAAATCCCGATCGTGCAGGCTCCGGTCGGCGGAGCCTCGACCGCGGCGCTGGCCGCGGCGGTCAGCAACGCCGGCGGACTGGGAACGCTCTCCATCACCTGGCGCGATCCCGCCACGTTGCCGGCGCTGCTCGGCGAAATGCGCGCGGCGACGGATCGGCCATTTGCGATCAATCTGGTGCTGGCGTGGGACCCCGCCGAGCGACTGCGGATCGCGCTGGCCGAGGGGGTTCGCATCGTCTCCTTCTTCTGGGGCGACCCCGCTCCGTGGGTCGATCCGGTGCACGCGGCGGGCGGGCTGGTGCTGCACACCGTCGGCAGCGCGGCCGAAGCGCGGCGCGCGGTCGCCGCCGGGGTGGATGTCGTGGTCGCCCAGGGCTGGGAAGCGGGCGGTCATGTCTGGGGCGAAACGAGCACGATGGCGCTGGTTCCACGCGTGGTCGACGCCGTCCACCCGGCGCCGGTGGTGGCCGCCGGCGGCATCGCCGATGGGCGCGGCATGGCCGCCGCGCTGATGCTGGGAGCCGGCGGCGTCTGGATGGGCACCCGCTTTCTCGTCGCCGCGGAATCGGCCGCCCACCCGGTGTGGCAAGACCTGCTGATCGCCGCTGACGAAACCGCCACCACCTACACCACGCTCTTCGATGGCGGTTGGCCCGATGCGCCGCTGCGCGCCCTGCGCAATGACGCCTTCGCCGCCTGGGAAGCGGCGGGGCGCCCGCCCCATGGCCGCCGTCCCGGCGAGGGCGAAACGATCGCCACTGGGGAGGATGGCCGCCCCATCCCGCGCTACGCCAACGACGGTCCCATCATCGGCGCGACCGGCGACATCGCCGCCATGTGTTGCTACGCCGGTCAGGGCGTGGGTCTGCTCGCGCGCCGGCAACCAGCCAGGGAAATCGTGCGGGAGGTGGGGAACGCCGCCGTGGCGCGCGTCAGACATCTGGCGTCGGTCGTCGGGCGTGACGAGTGATGGGCGACGGCGCATCCCCGAGCGGCACGCGCGCACCATGACTCCGCCTTTCGTCGTTGCCTATTCCCGACTGCTGACGGGCGCCTGCTGGCTCGTTGCGCCGCCGCTCAAATCCACATTCATTCGGTAGCTTCCGGCCAGCAACCCGCCGTCCACCGGCAGCGTGACGCCGGTGATCCAGGACGCCTCGTCGGAGGCCAGGAACAGCGCGGCATTGGCGACATCTTCCGGTTCGCCGACGCGCCCCAGCGGATACCATGCCGTCAACGCCTCGAACACGTTCGGGCGCTCGGCCAACCGCTCGTTCCAGATGGGGGTGCGGATCGTGCCGGGAGCGACCACGTTGGCGCGCACTCCGTGCGGTCCGTATTTCATCGCCATGTTCTGGGTCAGATTGATCATGCCGGCTTTGGCCGCGCCGTATGCTTCCTCGCCGATGCCGGTCAGACCGTTGACCGAGCCGATATTGACGATCGCGCCGCTGCCCCGCGCGATCATCTGGGGCAACACTTCGCGGCAGCACAGATAGACGCTTTTCAGCACCAAATCGAAGTTGCGGTCCCAGGTGTCCTCATCGAAGGTCAGAATGTCGTCGCCAAAACTGCCGCCGGCGTTGTTGACCAGGATATCGACCGGACCGAACACCTCGTTGGCGCGAGCGATGGCGTGCGTCACCGCGGCGGCGTCGGTGACATCGCACACCACCGCCAGCGCCTCCCCGCCCGCCGCGTCGATCGCGCGCGCCGTCTCCTCGATGCCGGGCCGGGTCCGCCCGGCGACGACCACGCGCGCTCCCTCGGCGGCAAAGCGCTGGGCGATGGCGCGGCCGATGCCGCTGCCGGCTCCGGTGACGACGGCGATTTTTCCGGACAATCGCATGAAGACCTCCTGAACGAACCACGAATCACCAGAAAACGTCACGAGACAGCCGTCAGCAGTCAAGCGTGCCGAATCGTCGCGCCGCGCCTTATCTCTCCGCTGGCGACGCATGACTCGCGGCTCGTGACTCTCGTCTATCATCTCCCAACGGATCGGTCGCCGCGGAGGGGGAACCATCGTGATTGCGCTTGGCGTCGTCGGATGCGGAGACGTGGCGTTCCGGACCTATCTGCCCGGATTGAGCGCGCTGGCTGGGCGCGCCGTTATCGCCGCCTGCTTCGACCCCGTGCCGGAACGCGCCACGCGGTTCGCCGACGCCGTCGCCGCGCAGCAGGATGCGGCCTGCGCGCCCTATACGGATCTGGCTCCCCTGCTGGCGCATCCCGGTCTCGATGGCGTGCTGAATCTGACCCCGGCTCCGTTTCACGCCGAAACCACCACCGCGATTCTCGACGCCGGACTCAATTGCTTCTCTGAAAAACCCATCGCCGGCTCGCTCGACGATGCCCGCCGCCTGACTGCGCTGGCGCGCGAGCGCGGACTCCTGTTTCTGTGCGCTCCGGCCACTATGGCCACCAATCGCTTCCAGTGGCTGAAGCGCGAACTGGACAACGGGCTGCTCGGCCGCCCGACGCTGATGATCGGGCAGATGGCCAACATGGGGCCGGCCGCCTGGCGCGACTACAAAGGCGACCCGGCCGTCTTCTACACCGATCGCGTGGGGCCGGTGCTGGATATCGGGGTCTATCTCCTGCACGCCGTCACCGGGTTGCTCGGGCCGGCCACATTCGTCTCGGCGGTCGGCGGCATCGTCATCCCGGAGCGGATCGCCACCATTCCCACCCGGTTCGGCGAGCGGATCGCGGTCACCGGCAACGACCACATGCTGCTTCATCTGGAATGGGAGGGGCCGACCTACGCCCAGATTTTGGCCAGCTTCGCCACCCCCGCCACCAGGACCCCGGTGCTGGAAATCCACGGCGAGCGCGGCACGATCTGCATCCCCGACATTCCCACCTGGTACGATCTCGACGCTCCGGTCGATCTGCTGCTGCTGGATCGGGGACCGGTCGCGCACGAAGCGTGGCGTCCGGCCGCGCCGCCCGAGCGCAGCCCGGTGCGCCAGCCGATTCAGGCCGGTCCCCTGCACTTCGTGGAGGTGCTGGAGGGCGTGGCAGAACCGATTTTGACCGCCGAGCACGCCACCCACGTGCTGGAAATCATCCGCGCCGCCGAACGCTCGGCGGCCGCCCACGGCGAACCGGTCGCGCTCGCATGATCGGTGCGCGAGCGCCACGATTCACACTCAGGAGGACCCGATGACCGAGATCCCGCGTGACGCCATCGCCTTGCAGCTCTACACCCTGCGCGCCGAAACCGCGCAAGATCTGCTCGGCGTGCTCAAGCGCGTGTCCGAGATCGGATACCGCGCCGTGGAATTCGCCGGTTTGCAGGGGGTGGAGCCGTCGCTGGCGCGGGCGACCCTGAATGAACTGGGCATGGTCGCGGCTGGCGCGCATGTGCCGCTGCAGCAGTGGGAACACGCCCTGGGCGACACGCTGACCGAGCTGGCCGTCATCGGCGCGGAGTATGGCGTCGTGCCCTGGGTCCCCGAGGACCGGAGAACGAGCATCGACGATGTGCGGCGTCTCGCCGAGATCTTCAACGCCGTGGCGTCGGCCTGCGCCAACCGGGGCATCCGCTTCGCTTTCCACCATCATGCGATCGAATTCGCCCCGCTGCCGGGAGGCGACGGGCAGACGATGTTCGATGTGCTGATCGCCGAGACGGACCCGGCGCTGGTCAATTTCGAGATCGATCTCTACTGGGCGGAGGTCGCCGGAGTCGATTTGCGGGCGCTGCTGGAGCGGCTGAGCGGTCGCGTGCCGCTGGTTCACCTCAAGGACGCCGGTCAGGCGCAACCGGGCGAGATCCCGCCGGACCTGCCGGTGGGCGAAGGCACACTGCCTTGGAGCGAGCTGATTCCCGCCGCGATGGCGGCCGGGGCGCGCTGGTGGATCGTGGAGCAGGACAATCCCAACCCGACGGACCCCTTCGCCGATGCGGCGACCGCGTTCCGCAATCTGACGACGATGCGCTTCGGGTAGGACGACCGGGGATCGGGAGTCGCGCGCCGCGCGGGGTCGCCCACCGGCAGCATCGCCGTTCGTGGCGGCGGACTCCCGACTCGCGGATGGAGACCGGATGCCGGAGGCGCGCGCCGCCAAACAAACCTGGGCGACGCCCCGCGTCTATTACGGCTGGGTCATCGCCGGCGTGTTGGCGGTCACCGAAACCATCTCGTTCGGTGTGCTGTTCTACGCGTTCAGCGCCTTGCTGGTCCCCATGGAGCGCGAACTCGGCTGGTCGAAAGCGACGCTGAACGGCGGCTTCTCGCTGGCCATCCTCGTCTCCGGGCTGGCCGCCGTGCCGGTTGGGCGTTTGGTCGACCGGCGCGGGCCGCGCGCGCCGATGACGCTCGGGTCGCTGACCGGAGTCGTCCTCGTGCTCGCCTGGGCGCGGGTGAGTTCTGTCGGCGGCTATTTTCTGATCTGGACCGGCATAGGGCTGGCGATGGCCCTCACCCTCTACGAACCCGCCTTCACCACCGTCGCCGTCTGGTTCCGTCGGCTGCGGATGCGAGCGCTGCTGGTGGTCACCACCGTGGCCGGGTTCGCCAGCACTATCTTTCTCCCGCTCACCACCTGGCTGACCGATGAGCGCGGCTGGCGCGCCGCCCTTGTCGTGCTGGCCGTCATCCTGGCCGTGGGGACCGTGCCGCTCCACGCGCTGCTGTTGCGTCGCCGCCCGGCCGATCTCGGGTTGCATCCGGATGGCGACCCGCCCCCGCCCGATCCATTGCCCGGCGGCGTCGCGGCGCCGGCGGCTCCCGGAGCGACGCTGCGGCAGGCCCTGCGCGATCCCGGGTTCTGGCGACTGGGAATCGCCTTCTGGCTGGCGACGCTGGTGTCGATCGCGCTCGGGGTGCATCTCATCCCGCTGCTGGTGGAGCGAGGTGAGTCGCCGGCCTTCGCCGCCGCGGCCGTCGGAGCCATCGGGGCGGCGCAAGTGCTGGCGCGGGTGGCGGTGGCGGCGCTGGGCGATCGCGTTTCACTCGCGGTCGCATCGGCCATCGTGTTCGCGCTGCAGGGGGTCGCTACGCTGCTGCTCTTGATCCCGGACCACCGCTCCGCGATCGTTGTTGGGGTGCTGCTGCTGGGCGCCGGACGCGGCGCGACCACCCTGATCCGGGCCGACATCGTGGCGGCGCGCTACGGCGCCGCGCATTACGGGGCTATCGGCGGCGCGCTGACCTTGTTGCTGGTTGGAGCGCGCGCGGCGGCCCCGGTGGGCATCGGGGCGCTGGCGATGGGGATGGGCGGTTACAACCCGGTGCTCTGGGCGCTCGGAGGAGCGGCGGCACTCTCGGCGCTCCTCATCGCCGGGTTGCCGGAAGCGAACCCGAGCCAGTGGGGCGCGGCGCGCGAGCAGCGCGTCGGCAGACCGGCCTGAACCGGCGCCGGATTGCCGGTCATCATCCCCGGGCGCGGAATGGAACCTGTGCGGCTACCCCGTGGCCGCGTCCAGTGCGGGTGTCGGAAGCGTATGGTCATCCGCTCCGATGGCGTCGCCCGCGCTCAACCCACGCGGAGCGACCCGATAGACGATCGGGGCGATCGCTTCGACCTGGGTCACGGCCGCGCGGGCAGTCCCTATACGTCAGGTTCGGAGAACCAGCGATCGTTGACGACCAGATCGGGTTGGAGCGCGACAAGCCGCTCGAGATCCAACTCGCCGTAGGCTTCCCCCAGGGAGACCACCGCGTCGAGATCGACCGCGCCGGCCATCCCCTCGGGGCTGCCGCCAGGGCGGCGGGTCGTACCGTAGACGGCAATAGGGCGGATGCCGAAATTCCACAATCCGGCAGCCAGCGGCAGATAGGCGACGATGCGCTCCGGGCGAGTCGGCCGCTCGATGACGACGTCGAGATCGTCGGTGAAGCTCCAGGAACCTGCCGGGGTCGCCGTCTGAGCCAGCGCGGCTGAGCGACCGACGGCCAGCGCGACCAGCGCGCCGCTCGCAACCGCCAGCAGGCGGCGGTCAACGACGATGGACGAGTCCCCGATCGACAACGGCATGCGACATCTCCTCA
>JADLCW010000482.1 GCA_020847015.1 Thermomicrobiales bacterium
ACGCGCGGAGGCCGTGCCGAACGGGGCCGCATGATGCGGGCCGTGCTGGCCGTGCCGCTGCGGCGAGAGCAGCCGGCCGAGGTGGACCGGGTCGCTATCGCCGCCGACAGGCGCCGGCCGCCGATTGCTGCTGGCGCACGGCATCGACGCCGACCAGTCGCAATTGACCGGGCCGATCGCAGGACGCTCGGTCCGCTGCGCGCCCGGTCCGTTCTCTTGGCCGCTACGCCGTCTCGATACGGACCCCATCAACGCCCGTGTGTCGCATCGCCGCCACTTCGTCGAGCAGTCGCGCCCGGAATGTGCCCGGCCCGGCGGCTCCGGCGGCTGCTCGCTCGGCGGCAAGACCGTAGGCGGCCAGTGCGAGCGCGGTCTGCAGGGCGGGATCGTCGCCAACGGCGTTGAAGATCCCGATGGCTGCGGTCGCCATGCAGCCGGAGCCAGTGATCATCGCCAGCAGTGGATCGCCATTGCGCACCAGCAGCGCGCCTTCGGGTCCGACGACGGTGTCCACCGGACCGGTCACCGCCACCGTGACGCCGAAGGCGGCGTGAGCGGCTTCGGCGACCGCACGCGGATCTTCTGAACCGGTCGCTTCCACCCCGCGCACCTCGCCGGCGCCGACCAGCGCGCCGATCTCGCCACGATTGCCGCGCAGCACGGTAATGGGCAGTTCGCGCAGCAAACGTAGCGCGCTCTGGGTGCGAAAGGTGGTGGCTCCCGCGCCGACCGGGTCCAGCACGATGGGGATCGCCTTGTCGGCGGCGGCGCGCCCCGCAACCAGCATCGCTTCGATCTCCCCAGCCGAGAGCGTGCCGATATTGAGCACGAGCGCCTGGGCGATGGAGGCCATCTCAGCGACTTCCTCGATCGCGTACGCCATCACCGGCAAGGCGCCGAACCCGAGCGTCAGATTGGCGCTGTCGTTCGTGACGACCACGTTGGTGATCTGGTGCACGAGCGGTTTCGTCTCCGCGATCCGTGCCAGCGCCGCACGCGTCGCGGCTGCATAGTCCACAACCATGCCGTTCCTCCAGATGCGTCGGCCGACCACGACGGCGTCGAGCGGGTGGCGGCCGCCCGCCGGCATGGTACCCAATCGGGTCGAAGCCGGAACTGGCCATTGGCGTGCGGAAGACACGGCGCGGCCCAGACGTGGCGCTTCCGTCCGAACATGCCGAACCCCCGGGGATGGGCCGGGGGTTCAGGGGGTTTGGGGGCGGACGAGCGGCGGAGGGAAGGGAAGGTACCGATCGTCCGTTGGTACGTACATTCGCACAAGCCGTGCCACGGAGTCAGCGCTCCCCGCTTTCGACCGCCGCATTGGGCGCCGCGACGAGAAATCGCGCGACGGACATCTCGCCGGGAGCCAGCGCCCGCAGCAGATCCGCCATCTCGTCCAGCGCGGCGTTCAGGCGAGTTTCGCCGACGCCGGGCGGAGCATAGGCGCAGATCAACGCGGATGTTGTCTCCGGCGTGATGCGACCCCGATCCGACGGACCGGCGACGATGGACGAGAGCACGCCATCGGCGTCACGCGCATACAGATCGCCGTGTTTGACGGTGGCAGGCTGACCGGCAAGCGTGCGGTAGGCGGTGTTCCCGTCGCCGACGCCAAGCGTGACCGGCAGGCGCAGCGCGCCGAGATCGTGGGCGGCGAGCAGCATCCCGTAGCGCAGCTCGACGACGAACATCGCCTCCACCAGCGCTGAGGAGCGCGGCAGCGGTTTGCCCTTGAGCGCCACTGATTCCATCTGCATCATGACGTGGTAGCGCTGACCGAAACGCCGATACCACGCGGCGTAGGCGGGAAGCGGCTCCGTGGCCCGCAGGGCGTCGCGGCCGGCTTGCCCGAACCGCTCCCGCAGATCGCGCTCGAGTTGATCGGCGGCCGCGGAGACGATTGGGTGGGACGCCGGATTGCGCACTCCGTACGTCGTCAATATGCCGAAGGCGGCTCCGGGCGCGGTCTGCTCCCAGCCGGGGTCGGTCGTCAGCATCGCCTACATCACGCGTCGTTTGGCGAGCGTCTCGAACGTGTGGCCGCGCCAAACGGGAACGCCGCAGAAGCGCTCGCCTTCTGGGCAGATAGGGGTGGAGCCGCTGCGCGACCGCATGACGCACGGCGGGCCATCGACGTGGCGCCCGATCTCCGGGAACACCGCACGCACCTGGGCGACTTCTTCGAGGGCAGTGTCGAAGATCTCGCGCTGAGCGTCGTAGCAGAGCCGCTTGACCCACTTCCAGTAGTAGGTCAGCAGTGTACCGCTCTCATAAAAGCGCACCCGGTGGGCATTGGGCAGCAGATAGAGCGCCGCCTCCGAGGGAGCGCCACGGTCGAGCAGAGCGTTCTTGGCGTCCCACAGAGCACGCACCGTGGCGTCGTATTCGGCGCGAGCCTCCGGGTTGTCGCGGATGGCCCACGGGACGATGACATCCGGTTCCCGGCGCTGGTGAGCCAGCAGCAGCGGGCTGCTGGAGAGGGTTCCCCGGTGACGCTGGTTCTGGGCGTCTTCCGCTCCGCTGATGCGTTTCTGGAACGTGAAGCCGACGTGATTCATCGTCTGCATCAGTTTGGAATGCATGCCGAGATAGAGCGGGTGACCGAGCGCCGGGTTGCGAGCGCCATTGAGCACAGTCGCCAGCGCCTCGGCGTCCGGCAGGGTTTCCGATGTGACGGCCAGCACCGCACGCACGGCGTCAGCCATCAGGCGCTCGGCATCGGGCGCGTGGCCGGCGAGGCGGCTGTTTTGCCACGGCGCGAGTGTGGCGTCGAATGCCTGAATGGCCGCTTCGGTTTCGGCTTCCCCGTTCGCCAGCGCGCCCCGCCAGCGCGCCAGCGCCAGCGCCTCCGGCGTCTCGTCAGCGACCAGCGGACGCAGATCCAGCGGGTAGCCGGGAGCGCCGAGAAAATACGGGTCCACCTCCAGCACTTGCCGCACCATTTCGTTGACGATGGCGCGCACCTCGCTCGGCGCGTCCGGCTGATTGGCCAGCACGTGATAGCGCAGCAGCGTTAGCCCGTTGATCGTGTGGTAGAGGTGGGCCGAAGTCGCCAGCGGCAGCACGTAGCGTGCGACTTCCTGCGCCCGCCGCTGCACGTCGCCGCTCATGCGCCGCGCGGCATCCGGGCCTTTGGCCTTGGCGCGCGCCGGAAAAACGCGAGCGTAGCGCGCGGCCATGTCTGGCGTCAGCAACTCAGTCAGGCGCTGGTAGCCGGCGAGCGCGCGCTCGATGGCGGCGTCGTAGATGGCGCGCTCGGCAGGCGGCAGATCGGGCGCGACCATCGTCGCGCCAGTGACCTCGCGGTAGCGCTGGGAAACCTGCTCCGAGTTGTAAAACGGGTGACTGTGGAAGAAAGACCAGATAGCGAGTCGGGACACGTTGTCCAGCACGAAAACGAACGTGGCGTGCTGCAGCGTGGTGTGGTGACCGGCGGTGAAGAGATCGGCATAGAGACGCATGGCCCGCTGGCGACGCGCGGCGCGGTCGGCCGCCTTGACCGGATTGAGATCGACCGGGGCCGGCTCGGCGACGAGGCGCAGCACGCTTTCGATCCTGGCTGGGCGGGCGCCGTAGCAACTCCATGCGGCGGCGACCGCGAGCGCGAAGGGATGGGCGGTCGATTCGTCACGCAGCAGCGTGACGCTCGGCCCGCGCGCGAACGTCAACGTGGGCGGCGGCAGCGCGCCGACCGGCGCAGGTTCGCCCGCGGCGGGCAACGGAACGCGATCGCGCGGTTCGCTGGACATGGGGGGAGCCTCCGAGGCGAGTCGAGGAGTCACGGAGTCGAGACGCAAGAGCCGCGAGTCGTGCCCTTGATGGATGCTCGACCCGACAACTCGACTTGATTCCCAGTGTACGGACGCCTTGCCGCACGGTCAAACCAGCTCGCGCCGCGCGTTACGAGCCGGCGAGGCGCAGCACGATCGCTTCGCCGGGACTCATCTCCAGCACCGTGCCGGCGCGCCCGGATTCGCGACTCCGCTCGGTGCACAGCGCGTAGTGACCGCGCAGCTCCGGCCGCAGTGAGAAGGCGGCCGACTCCGTGCCGAGATTCATCGCCACCAGCACGCGGTTGCCAGGCGCTTCTCGCAGGTAGACGAGGAGACGGTCGTTGGCGAGCAGCGGGGAAAAGGCCCCGACCTGCAGCGCACGCTCATTGTGGCGCAGCGCGATAAGCCGCCGGTAGAGCACGAGGATCGAATCTGGGTCGCACCGCTGAACTCCGACCGAATCGACGCGCGGAAACTCGCCGGCGGCCCGCCACGGCCAGCGGGCAAACCCGTTTGCGTTCGTGTCGTCCCAGACCATGGGGGCGCGCTCGAGGTGGGCGTGGCGACGCCGCAGGGGGGCTAACGTGGCACGATCGCTCAGCCCGATCTCGTCGCCGGAGACGATCGTCGGCGTCCCGGGCAGGGTCAGCAGCAGCACGGCGGCGGCGCGTATTTGCTCCGGTCCGATCAGACCGGCGGCGCGAGGCTGACGCCGGCTGGCCAACGCCCACTGGACGATCGCGGGATCGGTTGCCTGTTGCAGGCGGTCGTGGATGGTGGCCATCAGCCGGCGCGGCTGCCACGCGGCCGGGGCGACAACGGGTCGGTGGGCGCAGAGCATGCTGGCGCGGCAGATGGGACAGGCTTCCCACTCGCGCGGTTCGGCTTCATGCACGTCGAGGAGTGCCGCCGGGACGAGGCGGACGAGACTCCGCACCGGAGCGGGCGGGGCAACCGCAGGATCGGCGACCTGGCGCGCGTTCTCTGCCCAGCGGCCACCGGCGCGTACCGCATCAACCCCGCGGTCGAACCAAAAGCGATACGCACGCTCAGTGGCGATCTCGACCGCGCCG
>JADLCW010000483.1 GCA_020847015.1 Thermomicrobiales bacterium
GGTCGTTCTGATCAATCTCGAAGGCGAATACTACGCCCTCTGCGATGTCTGCACTCATGAGGAGGCGTCGCTGGCCGACGGCACGATCGTCGGCGACGAACTGGAATGCCCGCTCCATGGCGGGGCCTTCGAGATCCGCTCCGGGAAGCCGGCGGCAATGCCGGTAGTGACCGCGGCCGAAACCTTCCGAGTGCGCGTGGTTGGCGATGTCATCGAGGTCGCCCGAAACGCCTGATCCTGGCACTGCCTTGAATCGGAGCGGCGCATCGAACGGCCCCGATTGGATGCTGCCGGCCAAGCGCGCCCGTCATGCAAACGATGATCGAAAGGATCAGCATGGAGAACGGACCAGCCGGGGTGTTGAGCCGGGAAGACCTGCGGGAACGCATTCTCGGGCCGCGACCACTGATCGAGGGGTGGGTCGATCTGGAGACGCAACTGCAACCGAACGGATTCGATCTCTCGCTGCGCGCTGTTGCTCGCCTGGACGGGCGCGGCATGCTGGCGGCGGACAATGCCAACCGCCAGTTGCCCGACTACGATGAGCTGTCGCCCGACGCCGAGGGATATCTGGTGTTGCCGGCCGGGCCGTATCAGGTGGTGTTCAACGAGATCGTGGATCTGCCGCCCGATCTAATGGCGCTGGGGCGACCGCGTTCCAGTTTGTGCCGCAGCGGGGCTACGCTTTACACGGCGGTATGGGATGCCGGGTATCGCGGCCGCTCGATGGCGCTGCTGCACGTCATCAACTCTGACGGTCTGGTCGTGCAGCGTGATGCGCGGCTGCTGCAACTGATCTTTTTCGGGTTGGCGCGGGCGTCGGAGCGGGGTTACGACGGCGTTTACCAGGGAGAGCGCATCGTCGACAATGGATGACGCGGAGCGAGCGACCGATCGCTCGGAATCCGCACCCCCATCCTCACGTGGCGCGTAATCACCCGGGGCGACTGTAGCGCCCCGGACGGCCTACGGCTACAGCTTAGTTTCCCCCGAGTAGTCGCGCCGGGCAAAAAATGGTCGATCCTGAGGAACTCCCGCGACCGGGATTTGCGCCTTGTGGCGCTGCACGGCGGCGGTCTGGTTGCATTCCGGAACCGGGCAGAAGTAGATATACGTGTACTCCTGCTCCGTCTGATCGGCAAAGCGCGTCGGGCGTCCTTGCTTTCCTCGCAACATCATCTGCACCCCATGATCGGGGCAATGCGGGATATCCAAACCTTCCCGATCGAAACGAAGCAGCTTCTCGAAGAACCCTGGCACGGCTCCTCCTCTGAGCGGGATCCAGTGCGTCCCGCGTTTGCGCTAGCCTACCAAAATCGGGTCGGCGTGGGGCTGATGATTTCGGGCGGTCCGACCGGGTTGATAATGATTTCCTGCTCGATCGTCGCCCCAAATTGACCCGGCACCGAGATGCCCGGCTCGACACAGAGCGTCATCGCCGCCTCCAGCGGCGCGTTCTCATCGGCGGTGATATACGGCTCCTCCACCGTTTCCAATCCGATGCCGTGGCCCATCATCCCGCCCAGATTCGTTTCCCATGGCGTGCCGGCGAGCACAGCGCGCGCCGCCATTACGATGTCGCCGGTTCTGGCTCCGGCGACGCAGGCGGCGGTCGCGGCTACCGTCGCCTGGTCGACCAGATCGAGCGCCGCTCGCGTTTCGGCATCCGGCGCTCCCTTGACGATCGTGCGGTTGACGTCGAACGCATAGCCGTTGCAGGCTCCCACAGCATCGAGCACGACTACCTCGCCCGGTTCGATGACGCGATCCATCGCTTGCGGCCAGCGGGAGCCGACCGCCGACCAAGGGCCGGAGTGAACCCGGAAATACCGCACGAAATCGGCTCCGGCCAATAGTGCGGCGGCCGTTCCCGCCGCCCCGACCTCGCGCTCCGTGGTTCCGGAGCGGGCGATGACGCCGGCGGCGGCGAACAGCCCCGCGTCGGCGCAGAGCGCCGCGCGTCGCAACAACGCCAACTCGGCCGGGCTTTTGATTCGCCGCAGACCGGCGATGAGATCGGACACCGGCTCCAGCGTCAGATCGGGCAGATCGGTCCGGATCTGGCGATCGAACGCGGCTGGCATGATGTCGTCGCCCACCAGGCCGACCCGGGCATTGGCCAGTCCCTCCTCGCGCAGCAGATCGATGACGGCCTGCCCGAGATCGGCCGCCGCCTGCACGTTGGCGACCGCGACCAGATCAGCGCGGTGCTTGCGCGGGTCGGTCAGCAGCGTGGGTTGTCCGTCGACCGGGAGCAGAAAGAACGCGTGACCCATACCGCGGTTGCGCGCAGAAAACACAGTGGTGGGGAATGGTGGAAAATGGTTGGTGAGATAGGCAAGATCGCCGGGACGATCGTAAAAGGAGCGACCGACGACGAGCAGCGCGGCCAATTCGCGCTCAACGGCCCGATCGCGAGCGCGTTGCTGTCGGATGAGAATCTCGTCGGCGGCAATGGGCGGCGCATCCGAGGCGGAGAACGGCAGCACG
Source organism: Thermomicrobiales bacterium (assembly GCA_020847015.1). Classification (GTDB taxonomy): domain Bacteria; phylum Chloroflexota; class Chloroflexia; order Thermomicrobiales; family UBA6265; genus CADCWF01. The sequence goes on from JADLCW010000483.1 coordinate 2,491, forward strand.
GACAATCTCCCGGAGGGCGACCGGGCGAACCCGGCGACGACGCGGCCAAGTGAACGAACGCGGTCTTCGCTAGTATACGGAACCCGCCAGCCGTGCTGGCCGACCGGGCGGATCAGGATCGGAGCGAGCGAACGATGCGGGATGCCGTGGTGCAGGCGCTGCGCGAGGCGTATGGGGACGACTGGGGACGCGACGAAGAAGCCAATCTTCGCTTTTCGGTCGAGGTCGAGGCGCTGGTGACGGATATCGATGGACTCCTTCTGATTGGCGACCCGGAGATCGGCAAGGACGAAGTGACGATCCGGATGTGGGTCGATCGGCCAGTGCCGGATCTGATGACCGCCGACGCGTTGGCCTTCACGGTGTTCGGCCGGGTTGCTGAAGAGGTGTTTTTCGCCGAGCGCCGCTTTGAGGCCCAGACGCTGTGCTACCCATTCGTCACCGGCTCCTCGCGGCGCGGCCATCTCGGGGAGTTGGTGCTGGCCGGTCCCCATGCGGCCGATTTCGCCACTCGATTCCGCGAGCGTCTCGGCGGCGCCCGGTTCCACGCCTGAGCGGCTGGCTTCCTGACGGCAAGCACCGGGCATCGCATTGCGTTCCACCGGATGACTGATAGCATCGGAGGGCTGGTCGGGGGCGCCTCGGCCGTGGACATCATTGGGGAGGACCGATGCCAGTCGTTCGGATGGAAGGAATCGGGGAGACGATCTGCCCGGAGGGCAAGCGCCTCGTCCTGGCGATCGAGCAGTCCGGAGTCGATATTCTGCACCGCTGCGGCGGCAACGCGCGCTGCACCACTTGCCGGGTCGAGATTGTCGATGGCGACCCCGGGCCGATGACCGAGGCCGAGCAGGTGCGGCTGGCTCGCCTGGAGGATCGCCCGGAAGCCATGCGGCTTTCCTGCCAGGTGCAGGTGCGCGACGATCTGACAGTGCGTGTGCTGCGACGGCTGCGCGACAATCCGGATATGGACGATTCCGGACCGCCGCCCATCGAATGGCCGGCCGATCGTCCGCTGCCGCCGGAATAGCCGCGACGCTCGCTCAGACCGAATGCGACGGTCCCGCGTCGTCCGCTTGCCAGAGCAACATCGCCGTCGCCAACGGCATGTCAGCGGTATGTTCGCCGGGCGACGGCAAATCTCGTACGTAGGGCCGGAGCGCGTCGAACAACTGCTGCACCGCTGGCGCGGCCAAGAATTGGCGCAACCGCTCCTGCACGTCGCCGTCGGCGGTGGTGATTTCCATGGCGTACATGCCGCTGCCGATAAAGGCAACCAGCCGTACGATGCCGGCTCCGCGCTCCAGCGCTGCCGCCGGGAACGCCTCGTGCGCGGCGCGGACCGCCAATTCGTCGCCGCGCTCCAGAGGCCACACGTAGAGCAGGGTTTGCATGCGCTCCTCCACTCGCGCATCGTGCCGCAGCGCCACGGCTTCTGCGGGACGGGATGCACGCGCTGTGCCAACGGCGCGAAACCGGTCTACCGACTTTGACACAGCTCTCGGATTCCGCCTACTATTCAATCCGCCGTGCTAGATGGGGAGCTGGCGGTGCCCTGTACCCGCAATCCGCCTTAGCGGGATCGAATTCCCCTTCGAGGCTCGGTCCTGTGGGACTGGGGGCGGCACGGAGTGTTGATGGGCAAGGTCCTGTGCGGCGAGGAACGGCGAACCCGGTCAGGGCCGGAAGGCAGCAGCCGTAAGTCGATCTCCTCGGGTGTACGGGGGCGCCTGCCCGGAGCCACCGACCGTTCTTAAGCTGTAGGATCGTAGTCGACAAGGGGTGCACGGCCCTCACGAACGCCCCGCTCCGACAGGAACGGGGCGTTCTGCGTCCGCGGAATTTCGCCTAGCCCGCGATTAGCGCTGCCGGGCTGCAGCCGGCGGAGTCGCTTCGTTGCCCGAAGCTTCGCGCTCCCCTGGGTTCACAGATGGCGCTGTTCCGCATGCTCGCGCTCGTAGGCCGCCACCTGGATCGGGAGCTCGTCGTGAATCTGCCGCGCGGCATAGAGAGCGAAAACCACTAAAGCGATCAGGCAGAGCCACAGCCAGATTGGCGCACCCAAACTGAGCGGATCGATCTGCAACGCGCGAATGCCGAAAAAAAACAGTCCAGATCCGAAAATCATGGCGGCTATTTCCGATAGCCGGCGGATCATGCGCCGCCGCGCGGGGTGAGGAACGACATCGCGGACAGCCGGCCCGGAGAGATAGACCGCCACGACGAATCCCGCCGCGAACAGGACAAAATAGGCCATCCAGCCGACAGTGAATACGCGATCGGCCGGAGGGGGAGTGGTCAATTCGCGCCAGAGGCCAGGCATGGCGGCGTTCCCGCGAAGCGCCGCGCGGCCCTGGGCCGCCGCGTCGCCTGAGTTGAGTCTAGGAAACCTCTTCCAGCAGCAGCGCGCGCTTCACCTCCGAGATGGCATTTTCCACCTGGATGCCTCGCGGGCAGGCCTCTGTGCAGTTGAAAATGGTGCGGCAGCGCCAGACGCCCGATTGCTGGTTGAGGATGCGCAGGCGTTCTCCAGCGCCCTGGTCGCGACTGTCGAAGATGAAACGGTGGGCGTTGACGATGGCCGCCGGTCCCACATACGACTCGTTGGTCCAGGTGATCGGGCATGAGCTGGTGCAGGCGGCGCAGAGGATGCACTTGGTGGTGTCGTCGAAGCGATGACGTTCTTCAGGGCTTTGCAGTCGCTCGCGGGCTCCCGGGGCTTCATCGGCGATCAGATAGGGCTTGATCGACTTGTAGGCATCGAAGAACTTGTTCATGTCGACGACCAGATCCTTGATCACCTTGAAGCCGATGAGCGGCTCGATGGTGGTTCGCTTGCCCAACTCCTGCATCAGCATTTTGCAGGCGAGACGATTGCGCCCGTTGATGCGCATCGCGTCGGAACCGCAGACGCCGTGAGCGCAGGAGCGACGGTAGGTCAGCGTGCCGTCCTGATGCCATTTGATCTCGTTGAGCGCATCCAGCACGCGGTCGGTTGGTCGCGCGTCGACAACGTAGTCCTCGAAGTGCGGCTTGACATCCTTGTCGGGATTGAACCGCTTGATCCGGAGCGTGTATTCCACCTCGCGTCTCCCTGGCTGGCGTCGGCGACCCGGCGCCGGTTTGTCGCTTCATCCGGCGGCGCCATGATGCCCGCCGGGAACCCAATCAGTACTTGCGCTCCTTCGGTTGGAATTCGGTGATGGTTACCGGTTTCTTGCGCATATCCAGCCCGCCGGAGGTGCGGTAGACGAGGGTGTGGGCCAGCCAGTTGGCATCGTCGCGGTTCTGGAAATCCTCGCGGTAGTGCGCGCCGCGGCTCTCCTGCCGCGCCAGCGCACCGACGACGGTGGCCTCGGCGCAGTCGAGCATGCAACCCAGTTCGTGCGCCTCGAACAAATCCGTATTGAATGTCGTACCGTGGTCGTCGATGGCCACGCCGGCGTAGGCGCGGCGCAGGGAGCCGAGTTCCTCTTGCGCTTCGGTCAGGCCAGCGGCGTCCCGCACCACCGACACCTTGTCCATCATCAGCGCTTGCATGGCCGCGCGGATGTCGCTGACGCGCTCGCCCTTAGTGCGCGACAGCAGATCGGCGATTTGAGCGCGCGCAGTGAACTCGGGATCGGGCGGCAGCGGCGGCAATTCGTTGGATTGGATGAATTCCAACATGTGGCGGCCGGCGCGGCGACCGAACACGACGAGATCGACCAGCGAGTTGGTGCCGAGGCGATTGGCCCCATGCACAGAAACGCTGGCCGCTTCGCCGGCGGCATAGAATCCGGGGATGGGGGTGGCCAGCTCGTCGCGGATGACTCGCCCCTCGATATCGGTGGGGATGCCGCCCATCGCGTAGTGCGCCGTCGGCTGGACGGGGATCAGCTCAGTTTTCGGCTCAACTCCGAGATAGGTGCGGGCGAAGTCGGTGATGTCGGGCAGCTTCTCGTCGATGACCTCGGGCGGCAGATGGGTGAGATCCATATGCACGTAATCCTGCCCATTGATGCCGCGCCCCTCCTTCACCTCCTGATAGATGAAGCGCGAGACCATGTCGCGGGGGGCGAGATCTTTGAGCGTCGGCGCGTAGCGAGCGGCAAATGCCTCCCCCTCGCTGTTGCGCAGGATGCCGCCTTCGCCCCGCGCCGCCTCGGACAACAGGATGCCCAGCTTGTAGAGCCCGGTGGGGTGGAACTGATAGAACTCCATGTCCATCAGCGGCACGCCGCGACGATAGGCGGCGGCCATCCCGTCGCCGGTGCCGGCGAGGGCGTTGGAGGTGATTTTCCAAACCCGACCGTAGCCGCCGGTGGCGATCAGCACCGTCTTGGCGTGGACGGTATGAAACTCGCCGGTGTGCACATCCCGGGTTATGACGCCGCAGGCCTGACCGTCTTCGGTGAAGAGAATGTCGAGCAGGTGGTGCTCGTCGAGGAAGTTGACATTGTGCTTGATGCCCTGCTGGTACAGGGTCTGAATGATCATGTGACCGGTGCGGTCGGCAGAGTAGCAGGCGCGGCGAACAGGGCCTTCGCCAAAGTTGCGCGTGTGACCGCCGAACCGGCGCTGATCGATGCGACCATCCGGGGTGCGGTTGAAGGGCAGCCCCATATGCTCGAGTTCGAGCACCGCGTCGACGGCTTCGCGGGCGAGCACTTCGGCGGCGTCCTGGTCGACGAGATAGTCGCCGCCCTTGACGGTGTCGAACATGTGCCACTGCCAATGGTCTTCTTCCACGTTGCCCAGTGCTGCGCTGATGCCGCCCTGCGCCGCCCCCGTATGGGAGCGGGTGGGGTAGAGTTTGCTGACCACGGCGATGTTCGCTTTGCCCGCCAACTGGATGGCCGCCATCAGACCGGCGCCGCCCGCGCCGACGATGACCGCGTCGAAGCGGTGATAGGCCATGGGACCGTCCTCCAAAC
>JADLCW010000484.1 GCA_020847015.1 Thermomicrobiales bacterium
ATGGCGGCGCTGCAGGCTGCACTCGCGCTCGCCCAGATGCAGCACCGTGCCGTGGGCGTCGGCGATGACCTGCACCTCGATGTGGCGCGGGCGCTCGACGTAGCGCTCGACCAGCAGCCGATCGTCGCCGAATGCGCCCATCGCCTCACGCCGCCCCGCGCCCAGCGCCTCCTCGAGGTCGTCCAGCGACCGCACGACGCGCATCCCCCGCCCACCGCCGCCCGCCGCCGCCTTGAGCATCAGCGGCAGCTGCTGTCCGGCCGCCCACGTGCGGATCTCCTCGTCGCTCAGCCGCGCGCGATGCAGGCCGGGCACGATCGGCACCCCCGCCCGCTGCGCGACCTCCTTGGCCGCGACCTTGTCCCCCAGCAGCGCCATCGCCTCGGCGCCCGGCCCGACGAACGCGATCTCCGCCGCCGCGCAGGCCCGCGGCAGCGCGGGACGCTCAGACAGGAAGCCGTAGCAGGGATGGATCGCCTCCGCCCCCGTGCGCCGCGCCGCCTCGATCACCCGCTCGACGTCGAGATACGACTGCGCCGCCGGCGCCGGCCCCAGCCGCACCGCGACATCCGCCGCGCGTACATGCGGCGCGCCCGCGTCGGCGTCGCTGTAGACCGCCACCGACTCGACCCCGAGCCGGCGCAGCGTGCGCATCACCCGCACCGCGATCTCCCCGCGGTTGGCGACCAGCACCCGAGCGAACATCAGCGCATGCTCCCCGCCGCCGCGGTCACCGCCGCCCCGCCGCGCCGCTCACGCGCCGAGCGCCCGGGCGATCACCATCTGCTGCACCTCGTCGGTGCCCTCGCCGATGGTCAGGATCTTCGCGTCGCGATAGAAGCGGCACACCGGGTACTCCTCGATGTAGCCGTAGCCGCCGTGGATCTGCACCGCCTCCTCGCTGCAGCGCACCGCCAGCCGGCCGGTCTTGAGCTTGGCCTGCGCCGCCGTCAGCGTGAACGGCCGTCCGGCGTCCTTGAGCCGCGCCGCCTTGTAGACGAGGAGCCGTGCCGCCTCGATCTCCGTGGCCATGTCCGCCAGCTTGCCCTGGATGGCCTGGAACTTGGCGATCGGCCGGCCGAACGCGCGCCGCTCCTTGGCGTAGGCCAGCGCCTGGTCCAGCGCGCCCTGCGCCAGCCCCACGCCCATCGCCGCCACCCCGATGCGCCCGATGTCGAGGATGTGCAGGAACTGCTTGAAGCCGGCCCCGCGCGGACCGAGCAGATTGGCCTCCGGCACGCGGCAGTCGCTGAACGACAGCGGCCGCGTGTCCGACGCGTTCCAGCCCATCTTGCGATACGGCTCGCCCGGCTCGTAGCCCGGCGTGCCGTTGGGCACGATGAGGTTGCTGATCTCGTCCTCGCCGGTCCGAGCCGTGATGCACACCACGCCCGAGATGTCGGTGCCCGCGTTGGTGATGAACTGCTTGGCCCCGTCGATCACCCACTCGCCACCGTCCAATCGCGCGCGCGTGCGCGTGTTGCCCGCGTCGCTACCCGCCTCCGGCTCCGTCAACCCGAACGCCCCGAGCATCCGCCCCGACGTCAGCTCCGGCAGCCACCGCGCCTTCTGCTCCTCTGAACCGAACAGGTAGATCGGCTGCGTACCCAGGCTCGTATGGGCACACAACGTGATCGCCACCGACGAATCCACCCGTGTGAGCTCCTCGACCGCCAGCGCGTAGGCCAGCGTGTCGGCGCCCGCCCCACCGACCTCCTCGGGGAACGGGATGCCCATCCAGCCCAGCTCGCCCATCCGGCGCACGATCTCGTAGGGAAACGCCTTGGTGCGATCCAGCTCCTCGGCCACCGGGGCGACCTCGCCCTCGGCGAACTCGCGGACGGTCCGGCGCAGCAGCTCGTGATCGTCGGAGAGATCGAAGTCCATCGCGTTCTTATACCGAACAAACGGTATAATTTCTACCTGATGGGTATCTCCCCCAGCGACCCGATGCGCTCCGCCGCGACGCGGACCGGCCGCGCCCCGCGCGACCCGGCCGGCCGCGGGGCCGCCTCGGGCGTGCGCAGGAGCGGCGCGCCGTGAGCTCGCCCCCCACGCGCCCCGTCCTGCGCGCCCGCTACGAGCGCCGCCGCGCCGAGGTCGTCGCCGCCGCCGCGCGCACGTTTGCGCAGCGCGGCTACCACGGCACCTCGATCGACGACCTCATCGCCGCCACCGGCCTGACCCGCGGCGGGCTCTACCACTACATGGACGGCAAGGAGGCGCTGCTCATCGCGGTCCTTGACGAGCTCATGGACCCGCTGCTCGCGCGCACCCGCGCGATCCTCGACGGGCCTGCCACCCCGGAGGACCACCTGCGCGCCCTGACCCGGGCCTGGCTGGAGCACATCGCCACGCACCGCGACCACATGGTCGTCTTCAACCAGGAGCGGCGCACGCTCGAGCGCGACCCGGCCTGGAAGCACATCCGCGCCGCCCGCCGCGACTTCGAGCGCCTCCTCGGTGGGGTCCTGCAGCGCGGCGTCGAGGCCGGCGCCTTCCGCACCACCGACCCCCAGCTCACGCTGCTCGCCCTGCTGGGCATGGCCAACTACACCGCCCAGTGGTACGCCCCGCGCGGCCGGCTGTCGGCCGAGCAGATCGCCGACCGCTACGTCGATCTCCTCCTCGACGGCATCCGCGCCTGAGCCGGCGCCGGAGGTCGTGCCCACCCTCTCGGTGCGTCGACTGCGGGTCGTCCACAGATCCGCGGGGGCGCGCTACGGAAAGCGATGCGAGAACCCCGACCGCAGATCCGTACTCTCCCGAATGGCCGGGGCGGAGCTGCGCCGTATCGTGCCCGCCACGATGACCCAAAGCGACCTCAGCGTCACCGATTCCGGCGCTCCGGAGCAGCGCCATGGCCAGCGCGGAGCCGGCTGGAACCTTGGGCTGGGCACCCTCGCCTTCATGCTCTCCTTCGCGGCCTGGAGCCTGATCTCGCCGTTCGCGAAGTCGTTCAAGACAGACCTCGATCTCTCCTACACCGAGGCGCTCCTGCTGACGGCCGTCCCGGTCGTGCTCGGGTCGCTGCTGCGGCTCCCCATGGGCACGTTGACCGACCGCTACGGCGGCCGGCGGATGTTCACGCTGCTGCTGGCGTTCTCGGCCCTGCCCGCGGTGCTGTTCGGCTATGCGTCGAGCTACTGGGCGCTGATCGGCGTCGGCTTCCTGCTCGGCGTCGCCGGGTCCTCGTTCGCGATCGGCGTGCCGTTCGTGGCCAACTGGTACGCCAAGGAGCGCCAGGGCTTCGCCCTCGGGCTCTACGGCATCGGCAACATCGGCACCGCGGTGGCCTTCTTCAGTGCGCCGGCGATCGTCGACAGCTGGGGGCGACCGGCGCTCGGCTGGATCACCGCCGCGGCGCTGCTCGGCGGCGCTGCACTGATTGCGATCGCCGCCCGCGACGCGCCCTTCCGCGGCAAGCCGGCCGCGTACTCCAAGGTGTTGCGCTCCGGCTGGCGGCTCTACCGCCTCGCGTTCTTCTACTTCATCACCTTC
>JADLCW010000485.1 GCA_020847015.1 Thermomicrobiales bacterium
ACGCCAACACGCGAGTAGCCAACCCGGACGCCACCTGGCTGCTCCCTGATGACTACCACGGTGGTCGTCTTGCCGCTACTCATCTCCTGCGCTCCGGCCGGCGCCGCATTGCCCACATCACCGGCCCCGCCCATTGGGAGGCGGTTCGCCACCGATCCGACGCGCTGGCGGCGGTGCTTGCCGAGCACGGCCTCCCTTTGCCCGAGCATCGGGTTCTCCATGGATCGTGGCAGGAAGCCTGGGGATATGAGGCGGTCGGTTGCGTGCTGGAGCGCGACCCGCGGGTGGACGCCATCTTCTGCGGCAGTGATCTCATCGCTCGCGGGGCGATGGACGGTCTCAGAGAACGCGGACGCACGATCCCCGAGGACGTCGCCGTCGTCGGCTTCGATAATTGGGAGATTCTTGCAAGTGCCGCGCGGCCGCCGCTTACGACCGTAGACCCAAACCTTCACGAGGTTGGCCGGGCGGCGAGCGCCCGATTGCTGGCGATGCTGGAGGGGGAGGACGGTGCAGGCGGCGTCCGGTTGCCGTGTCAGCTCGTCGTTCGCGCCTCCTCCAGTGGATTTCACTCCGACGGTGGACGCGACCGGGCCGGGGGGGATGAGGCGTGGCCCCGCTCCTGATGAGAGCGGCGTACGCCGCAAGCGCAAACTGGCTGGGTTCCACACCAGACCGGCGCGACAACCTGCGGCTACGGCAACGTCACCAAGCTGGTCGTCGCCGGTCTGCTCGCATTCCGGCCGCGGTATCCGGCGCCGGGCAGTCACCCCGAATCCGTCGTCCGCCGTCCATTCCGGCGCTGGGACCGCCCGTCGAAGCAGGTGCTCCGGGAGAGCGGCAGTTGGAGTTCGTGTTGTTGACCAGCGCCGGGCGCCGGGTCCGGCGAGCAATCGCCCATTGGCTGTTATCCTGTCGACTCCATCACCAATTCGCCCCTGCTGCGGCGCAGGCGTTGTCGTGTCGCCGCGCGCTCGGGTAGAAGGCGATGAGAAAGGCGCACCCGTGAACCCGGACCACGACCGTCCTAATCCGCGCCAGCCGGTCACCGATGCGCGCCACCGGGTCGGCATCGCCGCTTCGGTGCTCGCCGTCGTCGCCACACCGATCCTGCTTATCTGGGCAACGGTCGCGCCCGCTCAACCGCAATCGCTCCCGACGTCGGAAATGGTGAATCCGACGGCGCTCTCCCGTCCGGCATCGCGGGAAGAGCGGCAGGCCACCCGGAAGGCGCGGCAAAACCCAGCGACGCCGGCGGCAGCGAAGCCCGCGGCTGCCGGGACCGATGCTCCCGCGGTCAAAACGACCGGCCCGAGAAAAACTCCGTCCGCCGCCCGCGACGCTCCTACCCCGGCGCCCGCCCCGTAAGCGGGCCAGCCGCCCGGAAGGCGCTACGGTTTTGGCGCTGGGCGCCTCGGCCGCGTCGATCCACCGCACGCATCGTCCGCTCCACACGATCTGGCATCCTCACCGCCCACGCCTCTGGAGCCCTGAATGGCGCCGCGCCGCCGCGCGGGCACGCAGCGCCGCGTCGCGTCAGTTGCGTGCCCCGGGCTTCGTCGCGGGGATCGCCCGCCGCGTCACGTTCACGACGCCGACGATACGGTCTCGCCCCGGAGCGGCCAGCGCGCTACAGTGACGTCGTGCAGGCGGATGGGAGTCGGCGGGAGCCGATGCAATCGCAATCGGGTGAATGCGAGCGACAGCGGCGCGCATCGGTCGCGCTGTCGCCCCGGCGGGCGCGGCTCCGGTGACTGTTTCACCCGAGGCTGGGCAGACCGCCGTCCCCTCGCTGTCGCTGGTGGTCCCTGCCTTCAACGAAGCAGATCGAATCAGCGAGACGATCCGGCAGGCAGCGGTGTTTCTGGCCGAGCAACCCTACGCGACCGAACTCATCGTCGTCGACGACGGCAGCACCGACGAAACCGAACGTCGCGCTCGCGAGGCGGCCGCCGCCTCGCCAATTGTGCGTGTCATCGCCATCCCTCACGGCGGCAAGGCGGCAGCGCTGCGCGCCGGCATGCTGGCGGCGCGTGGCGAGCAGATCGGGTTCTCGGATGCCGATCTCGCCACCCCCCTGGGGTTTCTGAACGATCTGCGCGCAGCATTAGCCGAAGGCGCTGCGGTGGCGATCGGTTCGCGGCAGGCCGCCGGCTCCCGCCGCATCGGCGAGCCAATCCACCGCCACCTGATGGGTCGCGCCTTCAACGCGATCGTGCGCGCCACGCTGCTGCCCGGCATCCACGACACCCAGTGCGGGTTCAAGCTTTTCGACCGCGCGGCAGCCCACGACATTCTGGAGCGCGCCCAGCTCTACCGCGATCGGTCGGAAATCTCAGGGCCGCGCGTCACCGCCTTCGATGTGGAATTGCTGGTCATCGCCCGCCGCCGCGGTTATGCCATCCGCTCGATTCCGGTCACCTGGTCGTACGGCGAGGGCAGCAAGGTGCGGCCGCTGCACGATAGCCTGCAAAATCTGCGCGACGTGGCGCAGGTGGCCGCCAACTCCTGGCTGGGTCGCTATCGCTAGCGCGACAGGGTCGACGCCCGCCCTGGTGATCGGAGTCCATCGCCATCGCCGCCGGCAGCCCCACGCCTGCCAACGCTCAGCTCCCGGTCCAAACCGCCATCCTGCATTCGTGCCGCAGCGGGGGCATTGGTGAGCCTGCGCCATTCTGCTACGATCCAGCATCATCAGCAGATGGAACGGTGTCTGGCGCGCGATCTGGAGGGGGTCCGGGCGATGCGTAGTGGAGTCGGCGGGCGTTCGCTCGCCGCGTTTGTGATTGTGCTGCTCCTGCTGCTCCCGAGCGTCGTGCAGCCCATCGGCGGCGAGGCCAAACCGCGCTCGCGCGGCCACACCGGCGAGCGCATCATCGGTGGTTCGGTGGCGAGCCCGGGTCAATTCCCCTTCGTCGTGGCGCTGATGGTCTCCGGTCAGAAAACGGACCCCGTCAAACGCCAATTCTGCGGCGGCAGCATCATTGCCGAGCGATACGTGCTCACGGCCGCCCACTGCGTTGGCGTCGCCCCGCGCCAGCGACTGCAAGTGCTTGCCGGTCGCGTCAACCTGCGCGGCGAGGGCGGTCAGGTTCGCCGAGTTGCGGCGATCTATCGCAATCCAAATTACATCGATGCGCGCGTGGGGTACGACGTCGCCGTGCTCGAACTCGATCGACCCTTTGCGTTCAACGAAGCCGTCGGCGCAGCCAGCCTCGTGACTGAAGGCGACGAATCACTCCAGCAACCCGGTTCCTTTCCGGCAGTCGCCGGTTGGGGCAGTCTGGTTCGCCAGATTCCCGGGAAGAAAGCGCGCCGTCCCCACTACCCGAGCGCGATGCGCTGGACGACCGTGCCCGTCACCACGCGCGACCGGTGCCAGAGCGCCAATTGGCTGACTCCGAGAGACGCTGCCGTCGTGTTCTGCGCTGGCTCCGGCGCCCACGATTCCTGCCAGGGCGATAGCGGCGGCCCATTGTTCGCCCATCACGACGGGGAATGGGTGCAAATCGGCATCGTCGACGCCGGACTCGGCTGCGCTGCTCCGAAGTTCCCCGGGATGTATGCGCGGCTCTCCGCGCCGGTCATCAATCAGTGGGTGCGGCAAATCGCCAAGCTTTGAACGCATCCTGCCTGGGCAGCGCCGAACCGCTATCCGCGGCCGGCGCCGCCCAGTAACCGCAGGCGGTCCCGCACGACCGCCTCCACCGCATCCCGCGCCGGGGCCAGGTAGCGGCGGGGATCGACCTGGGCCGGGTTTGCTTCCAGACACGCGCGAATCGTGGCGGTGAACGCCTGATTGAGCTGGGTCGCCAGATTGATCTTGGTCATCCCGTGACGAACCGCCGCCGCCAGGTCGGCATCCGACACGCCGGACGAGCCATGCAGCACCAGCGGAACCGGAACCGCCGCCCGCAGCGCGGAGACCAGCCCAAGATCGATGCGCGCGGTCCGTTCGACCATCCCGTGCGTGGTGCCGACCGCAACCGCCAGCGCATCGACACCTGTGCGCGCCACGTAGGCGGCGGCCTCGACCGGATCGGTGCGCTCCTCGGCGGTGTCGCGCATGCCCTCCTTGCCGCCGACCATCCCCAGCATCCCCTCGACCGCGACGCCGCGCGCGTGCGCCCAGCGCACCAGATCGGCCACCTGTCGCTCGTTGTCCGCGAGCGGCAGCGCCGATTCATCCAGCATCACGGAACCAAACCCGGCGGCCACGGCGCGTTCGCACAACGCCCGACTCGTGGCGTGATCGAGATGGAGCGCGACAGGAACCGATGCCGCTTCGGCCAGCGCGCGGCACGCCGCCGCGATCGGTTCGATCGCGCCGCCGTGGTACTTCACCGCGTTCTCGCTCACTTGCAAGATGACCGGCGCGCGTTCCGCCTCGGCCCCGCGCACGATCGCCTCCGCATGCTCGAGTCCAATCACGTTGAAGGCGGGAATACCATAGCCGCCAATCCGCGCCGCCCGCAGTAAATCAATCGTGGGCGCCAACGCCATCGCGGGTTCTCCTTCTCTGTGTCGTCATCGCCGGGAGTCGGCCGTTTCACGACCCAGTCGCGCGCCGTCTATTCGTCCGCCCGCGCGGCGAGAAACTCCAGCACATCGGCCCGCATCGGCAACTGATCCGCCCCCCGGCCAATCTTCAGCGCCGCGGCGGCAGCCGCAAAGCGGGCGCAGGCGACCGGATCGGCTCCGGGTCGCCAAATCGCCAGAAATGCCGCATGGAACGCATCGCCGGCTCCGATGTCGTACACGACTTCGACCGGGAAGGCCGGAACTTCATCCACCCGACCGTCATGCAGCACCAGCAGCGGCTCGAGTCCCCGCGTAATCACCGCGA
>JADLCW010000486.1 GCA_020847015.1 Thermomicrobiales bacterium
GCAATGACTCCTAGTCGCGCTTGTCGCGCTTTTCCTCGCGCAAGTCCTGCTTGTCGTCACGAACGTCGCGGCGGGCTTCCTTCAGATCCTGCTGGTCACCCGTCTGCCGGGCCTCGCGCAAATCCTGCTTGGAGTTCTGAACGTCCTTCTGCTTGCGATTCACGTTGTCAGGCATGGTCGATGTCTCCTTCAGCTCAGATGTTGCGACACGTCCGAGTTATGGGTCGGCGAGCGGCTCCGACCGCGTGCGAGCGGCGGGGGCGTCATCGGATCAGTGTTTATGCCGCCGATCCTCGCGGCGATCTTCCTTTGCGTCTCGACGATCCTCGCGGCGATCCTGCTTGATGTCGCGCCGATCGTCGGCCTTATCCTGCCTCCCCTCGGCGGCCGCGTTGGCCGGATGGTTCGGCTGGTTGGGAAATGACGGCTGGTTGCCCGTTGCAATCACCTCCTTGCCGCTCTACCGCCCCACGAGCGGTAAGGTCCACTTCGCCGCGGCGCATCCACGGTGGCGCTCTCGGGGCGCTCGTGGCCGATGGTCGGGACGCGTCGTTCGCCGTGCAGCATGCATGTGCGGTGTAGTCAGGCATGTCCATGGTCTCCTCGAACTCCGACGCCTCCCACATCGGGAGCGATGCTGGAGTTCGGACCCATGTTTCGGTGAGAATCCCGTTCGCCAGCTCCACGCTGGCCACGCACTCGGCGGGTCGGCTTCACCGTCTCGGCACGCCGCGCCTGGAATGTTCGCCGGCTGCCATACGGAACGACGGTGCATACCTAGTTATTGCGGCACTTGTTGCGGCACTTGTTGCTGCAATTCTTGTTCTTGTTCTTGCGCTTGTTCTTGTCTCTGCACTTGTTCTTGCAGCGGTTGCACTTGCTCTTGGCGTCGACCTCCTGCACGGCCCCTGAAAGGCCGAGCGATCCGAGTCCCAGCGCGCCAATCCCGAGGAGCGCCTTGCGCCGGGAAGAGCCCTGCGCGAGTTTCCTGGTCAAGTCGTCGAATCGTTCGATCATTGCCGGTTCCTTTCTCGAAATGTTGTGCTATCCGGTCCGATCGGTGACCCCACCGATGACGCGAACCCAAGAGTTGGGGGCGGCGTTCATCTCCCGGCGCGTCGGCCGGGAACGCCGAGGAGCATGCCAAGGGCGCGGTCACCCCTGATCGCAGTGCCCCAGTTGTTCGGCCAGAATCGGGACGCCCAGCCGGAGCGCCTCGCCTCCGAACGTCACGCACAGCTTGAGGACTTCCATGATCTCGTCGACCGTCGCGCCAGCAGCAAGAGCGCCGGCGATGTGGCGCCGCGTCCCTGGGGCGTACATGTGGGACACCGAGGCATCGAAGGCGATGCTCAGCAGCTCGACCTCCTTGGTCCCCAGATCCCCACCGTCATAGATGCCGATCGCGGCGGCCATGAAGCGATCCGTCCAGACCCGATCGAGCTCGAAGAACGGGCGCCACGCGTCGTTCCACTGACCCAGCGTCCGCATCGCATCGCACGCTGGCGTGGCGCTGTGCTCGTCTGGCCGGTCCGATTTCGCTCCGGCGGCGTGGGCTTCCTCGACGAGGATTGGCGCGGCAAGGCTGCAAGCGTGGATCGCGAGGAGGGACGACATCTTCAGAACGGCCAGGATCTCTCCCCGTGTCGCGCCCGCCGCGAGCGCTCCGCACAGATGACGCCGGACGCCCGGGGCGTTGAGGGTCGTGCAGGCCGCGTTAAGCCCGAGACTGATGAGTTCGATCGTCTTGACGGGCAGCACGCCGTTGGTCCACGGACTCGTCGCCATCGCCTCGTAGACCCGGGTCCATTCGCGGTCCCAGACGGCCAACCGATCGAACACCCGATCGTCCCTCGGGGTGAACTCGCGCGCTCGATCCACGGTCGCCAGCGGGTCATTCGCCATCGTGACCTCTCCCGTCACCGTTGCCGCGAACCGACAGGGGGACGCGACCATGGCGGCGCTGCGACACCCGCGCCGCGCTGCCGCTCAGGCGGATCGTGACTTGACCGCCACGGTATCGCCGGCCAGACGCTTGCGGTCGGTTGTGCCGATCACACGCGCTTCCTCGGCCGCCCCGTCGCCCATGCCGTCCCCCGTGACGACTTCATCACCGTCGACGGACGACGGCCCGACCAGGCAGTACGCCATGGGATGCGAGTCGGAAGCCTCGGCGCCGACTCCGTGCCGCCCGGTGGTGTCCCAGGTGACGAATCCTTGCTTGCCATCCGGTCGGTTCGGGGGTAGACCGAGCTTGAACAAGGTCTCGTCAGCACTGTCGTACCAGACGCCGATCTGCATGATTTCGCGCGCTTCCGCGGCGGTGGCAACCTCGCGCCCGTAGGCCCGCGCGAGCTTGGCCATCTGCTCGACCTGCTGCACGGTGCCGAAGCGTTCACCCTTGACCCGCCAGATGTTGTCCTCGTTGCCGACCCGGACGTGGATGCCAAGCATGATCGCCATCGCGGTCATCGGGATCACGCCGCGCATCGTGTTTTCCCAGGTCAAAATCGAGCCTTGGGGCGAACGGCGCAGGTACTCCATCCAGTCGAAGGGGTTGCGGCCGCAGGCGCCGCCGCCGATGGCGACCAGGCAGTGGTTCAGCGGCCCCATGTAGAGCCCGGCGCGGATGAGGCGCTCCACGATCTCGAGTTGGTGGATGTAAGCGAGCATGAAGTAGGGCTGGATGCCTTTGGCGCGCAGGCGTTTCAGGTGCTCGATGTAGAAGGCCGGACCGGCGTCCGCCCAAAGCCCAGCCCATTCCGCCTGGATCTTCGGGTCCATGAGGGCGGTGCCCTGGATGTCGTCCTCGGTCCACATCTGGATGACGTCCATCATCGCCGTGCCGACGGCGATGGTGACCTGGTCGGGCTTCGGATCGAGATCGGCGAGCATGTGGCGAGTGTCATAGTCGAGCCACTTGGCCTTTTCGCCCTCGCCCTTGGGGGCGAAGGAGATCGAGCCGCCTACCGACAGGATCATCTCGGGCACGGCCTGCTTCAGGAGTCCGATGAAGTAGTTGAACTGGTCGAAATCCTTCGACCCGCGACCGGTGGCCGGGTTTCGGACGTGAATGTGCAAGTGCGTGGCGCCGGCGTTGTAGCAGTCCACCGCGGCCTGAACCTGCTGGTCCCAGGTAACCGGGATGTCCTCCGGGAAATCACTCGGCAGCCACGCGGGACCGTAGGGTGCGGCGGTGATGATGAGCGGCTGCTGGTTCTCCGGATACAACGCATCGTCGGTGTAGTACATGGCCGTGACGTTCCTCCAGCAACTGCGGCAGGGCGAGCAAACCAGGCATGGCTTCGGATTAGTCCGGCAGCGGCGGCGGATATGCCGTCGGGTCGGGCTGCCAGACCGCGAAGATATTGCCCGCGGGATCCTGAACCACGGCGTACCACGCCGTTTGCGGCACCGCGGTCTTGGGCCGGACGACCGTGCCGCCCAGGCGCTCGACCCGCGAGACGGCATCGTCGATCGCGTCGACCGAGACGTAGTGGACCCAACTGCGCGGCTCGTCGATCGGACGGCGTTGCAACCCGCCCCGAATGCCGTCGCGGCTGCTCGAACCGGTCTGGATGGTGTGGTAGTCGATCCCCGGGACCTTCGCGATCGTCCACCCAAACAAGTCGCGGTAGAAGTCCGCGAGATCACTCAGGTCGTCGCCATAAATCTCGAAGTGCGTCACCAATCCGCTCATGCCCGCTCCGTTCCGCGGCATCTAATCGCGTCGCTTGCCTTACCGAACACCGTCGCGTCCGCTCATGCGCACCTCCGTGCATTCCCGCGCTACATCAGGCTGAATCGCGAATGTCGTCTCGCCATCTAGCCGACGATCGGCCGTCAGTCACACTACCGGCGCCGCGGCGGCCACGCATCCCCAAGAGTTCGGTATTTCGATCTCCCGAATTTCTGGGGATGCGCGCCGGCGAGGCGGGCGCTACCGTCCATAGCTGGAGGCTTGGCTCGCGTGGACGGGTTGGATTGGCGCGCCGCGCGGGCGCGGGCCAGCGCCGAGGGGTACGATGAGTTGGTCGCCGCCTCCCACCGAGGAGCAACTCAGATCGTTCTTTGCGAAGTTCCGCGTCTGGCGTGCAACGCTGACCGAGAGCGAGCAGCGGCTTGTCGATAGCATGGTCGACGCGGCTCTGGGTCTGCCGGGCGAATCCGCCAGCGGGCGTCTCGCTCCGGACTCGGAGTCCGGCAGGGACGAACCGGTCGCGTGCTCGGAGTTCGGCGGGGGGTGCTGGTCGGTGGCGGGCTGGCTCGGTACGCCATGGGGGATGAGCTACACGGTTCGCTACTGGTAGTGCGCCGTCAGCCGGCGGGCAGCAAGTTGAGTTCGCGCGCCCGCGCCACGGCTTCCCGCCTCCCCGAGACCTGGAGCTTCTGGTAGATGTGCCGCGTATGCGTGGCGACGGTTTGCCAGGAGATATGGAGATCGTCCGCGATCTCCCGGTCGGTAAGCCGGCGCTCCAATAGTCTCAGGATCTGCTGTTCACGCCGGGTCAGCGATTCGATCGGGGATCCCGACTGGTCGGTCCGCCGCGGTTGGTGGGGATCTGGCGCATCGCCGAATGCCAGCAGGAGCCGACCCGCATACGCATCCGCCACGCCGCGCGCCGCCACGTCTTCGAGCAAGCGCTTCATCGGGAACCCGAGATCGACGAAGGTGCGCACGTGCAGCCCCGGCTCCGCCAGCGCGAGCGCGCGCTCGAGCAGCGTCAGCGCCTGATCCGGCGCGCCCCGCGCCTGGGCGGCGAGCGCCTGAAGCGCCAGCACGTGGATCAGGCGCCGCGTATCGCGCCACGCCGCGTAATCACGCGCCAGCACGACCAGCCGGTCGGTCGCTTCGGCGATGCTCTGCGCCGTCCCACGTACGATCCCGAGCCATGCCTGGGTCAACTCCGGCGCCTCGATGGCGAAGACCGGCACGAACGAGGACTGCGCGTCGATGTCAGGCAGCCAATGCGCGGCCGTCTCGACGTCGCCGGCTCGCAGCGCCAGGCGCGCCTGAAACGAGCGGACCAGCGCCAGGAGGGGCGGACTCCAGGCCCCGTAGGCCGACTCGACGAGCGCCTCCATCAGCACCCGGGCTGACTCGGCGCGGCCTTGCGCGGTCAACGTCAGCGCCAGGCCGAACAAGCTCCCCTGCAACGGGAGCACGTGGGCCTGGTGACGTCGATCGATCACCATGCGGAACTGCTCCGCGGCGCCAGCAAGATCGTTCCACTCGTAGCAAACCAGCCCGAGGGTATAGTGAACCCAGGAGTCGGACAGGCGCCGATTGTGCTCCTCGGCGGGTTGGAGGATGGGCAACAGGACAGCCTTGCAGCCTGGTAGATCACCGTCCGCCAGCCGCTGATACGCATAGCCGAACTGCACCCGGGTTGCCACAACGCCGCCCCGGCTCGGACTGGATGTCCCTTCATCGCGCAGCAGATCGCCGCGCCATTCGCCTCGCCCCAGACCATGGGCCGCCATGGCGAGGACGAAGGCGGCGACCCCGCGCTGGTACTGATCCACGACCGGCGTGCCGCGCCACCCGACGAGCGCTCGCTTGAACCCGCGCTCCATCTCGCCAGATACGACCAGCACCAAGCCACGCAGCGTTTCGACGTGCGCCAGAATCGCTTGCCGCTTTGCATCACCGATCTCATAGTCCAATTGGTGCAGGCGGTCGTCCACGGCGTCCAGCAAGGCCGGGATCTCGCCGAGCCGCCAGCGAAGCTGGAGAATCCAGGCGCGGGCCAGCAATAGACCGGGCTCGCTCGCGACGCAATCGGCCGGCAGTTGATGCAGCCAGCGTTCGACGCTCGGCCATGCCTCGTGCGCCAGCGCGATCGACACGTGGTCTTCGACGATGCGGCCAGCGAGCGCGCGGTCCTCGGCCAGCAGCGCATGACGCACCGCTTCCTCGATCAGGCCTTTCCGCGCGAACCAGTCGCTGCCACGCCGGTGCAGCGCGGCGCGCTCACCGCTGGTGGTTCGTTCCGCCAGTCGCTCCCGGAGCGCGTCCCGGAACAGGCTATGGTACCGATGCCAGACGCCGCGATCGTCCAGCACCGTGATGAACACATTGTCCCGGACCAACTGATCGAGAATGAGCGGGCTATCCGACTCGCCGCCCGATCGAGCAAGCACCGCGTCGGCCAGCGGAGCGCAGATCCGATCGAACGGCGATGTTTGGAGCAAGAAATCCTGCGTCTCCGGAGGCTGCGCCGCGAATACCTCGTCGAGGAGGAATTCCCGCACGGCGGCTGCCTCGCCGCCCGCCAGCGCCTGCACCAGCGCGCTCATGGGCGCTCGGCCCTTCGCCGCGAGCGCAATCATGCGCAACCCGGCGCCCCATCCCTCGGTGCGCTGCTCGAGTTCGGTCAGCATCGCCTCGGGAATGGGCAGCCCGAAGCTGCGGCCGAGGAATGCCTCCGTTTCCGCCCGGGTGAAGCAGAGGTCTGCCGCGTCGATCTCCAGCACCTGCCCGCGAGCCCGGAGGCGCGCCAGCGACAACCCGGGGCGAACCCGCGACATGACCACCAGGTGCATCCCGGAAGTGGGGTGCTGCAGAAGTCTGTCGAGCAAGGTTGGGACGAGCGGCTGGCGGATGGCGTTGTACTCGTCCAACACGAGCAGGAATCCTTGCGGCAAGGCGGCAAGCTCGTTCGCGAGGGTGCGCGCCAAGAGATCCACGGAAGGGGTTCGCGGTTGGCGCAGAAGGGCGAGCGTCGTGCGGCCAGCGTCCGGGAACGCGGCTTGAACGGCAGCGATCAGGTGCTCCAGGAACGTCGGCAGGTCGTTGTCGTTGTCGTCGAGCGTGAGCCAACCCCATGGCCCATCGTAGTCGGCCAGCGCTGCGACCACCAAGGTCGTCTTGCCGAACCCCGCGGGGGCGGTCACCAGCGCGAGTGGGCCATCGAACCCGTCGCGCAGCCGGGTGAGCAGGCGCGGCCGCGGCACGATGTCGCGCCCCAGTCGCGGCGGGCGGAGTTTCGTGAGCAGAAGCTGCGGTGAGACGGGCGGGGCTTCAGGCATCCGAACCCCTTTGCCGGCGAGAACGAGCTCGCGCGGTTTTGCGACAAACCGCGCCGTTTAGGTTATCACCCCAGACCGCATTGCACGCATCCTCCCAAACTGGTTCGCGGTTGGGCGGCCTGAGCCACGGGCGGGCGGCGCTGGTGTTGCGCCGACCGCCCGTGGCTCCCCATCAGATGCTGGGTCATGATCCGCCGCCAACGGACGTACGCGGTCGGAACCCACCTGCGCCGGCGACACCACCGGCGCGACCTTATGCTCTCGGATGCGACGATTGGCGACCCATCGGGGGTGAAGCCGCGGCTGTCTCCGCGCCGGACGCGCCCCAGGCATTGGGCCGGATGCCGAACAGCGGCAGGATGTATCGATCCAGCCCCCAGAAGCCGGCAACTCGCCAGGCCAGCACCAAAAAGACGCTGAGTCCGAATAGCACCGGGTTGGTGCTGGCGGAGCCGGCCAGCCCGAAGCTGAAGTTCATCAGGGTGCCGAAGAAGGCGGCCAGTCCGACCAGCCCACCGACAAGCAACCCAATGCCGACCAGCACCTCGCCCCAAGCGACGAGTGGACCGAACCAGGTGTACCAACCGTGATCCAGCATGTATTGCAGAAAATTGCGAAACCAATCATAGGTGACTGGCGGCGCACCCGACTCCGGCACCGCCGCCGCGCCGGACCAGAACCCCTTGAGCGCGGCGCCGCCATCGGTCCAGGCCGGGCTGGCGGTTTTGTGCAACCCCGCCGACAGCCACTCCCGCCCCACGAAAAAGCGCAGCGGCACCCAAAACAGCGAGAAGAGCGCGTTGCCCATCAGCAGTTGCCAGAGGCGGGGATCATCAGTCTGCCCCGGCGTGACTCGGTCGCGCGGCAGCGTCAGCGGGACGCCCGCGTCCGGCATGCGGCTGGCCTGCATCGCCCCGATCGCAATGATGACCAGCAGCAACAGCCAGGTGATGAGCGGCGAGTCGACCCATGACTCGGCATTCCAGACAGCGCCGATCAGTAGACCATCGGCGAAGATCCAACACAGCAGCACGAACAGCGCTGCCGAGATCGCGGTCAATGCATATACGCCGCCGCGCGTCAATCTGGGACCGCTCATGAGCGCCGCCTCCCGCCTTCGGGCGTCCCCGAGTGCGGGGTTCGCCCGTGAACCGCGTCGCGCGGCGTCCTCACACCGCCGTGTCGCGGCAAACACAACTCATGTTCGCCCGCCCGCCAAGACGCTCCTGCGAGGGCAGAGTAGCATGACCTCGCATCGCGTTCCGCCGGACCAATCGGCGCGTCGAGGAGCGGGAGAGCGGCCGTGAGTGAACCGGGCAACGTAACGGTGCGGCGAGCGACGATGACCGATATTCCGGCCATTACGCGCATCTACAACCAGGGCATCGTCGACCGGCTGGCGACGCTGGAAACCGACGAGCGCAGCGAATCGGAGCGGGCCGCGTGGCTGACCGCGCGTGACGAGCGCCACCCGGTGCTGGCTGCCGAGCGCAACGGCGCAGTGGTTGGCTGGGGATCGCTGAATATCTTCAATCCGCGCCCAGCCTATCGCTTCGTGGCCGACTTTTCGGTGTATGTGGCGCGCGAGGCGCGCGGTTCCGGCGTCGGCGGCGCGCTGCTGGTCGCGCTGATCGCGGAAGCGCGGCGGCTGGAGTTTCACAAACTGGCGCTCGCCGCCTTTCTCCACAACGCCGCCGGCATGCGCCTCTACCGCAAGTTCGGGTTTCGTCTGGTGGGGGTCTACCGCGAGCAGGGCATCCTCGACGGCCGTTGGGTGGACGTGGCGATCATGGAGCGGCTGCTGGAGCCGCCCGCATAGAGGATCGTGTCGGCGCCGCGCGGACCTCGCACAACCGAGGGCAACATGAAGCGGGGCGTTTTGGGAGCGCTCCCGGAACGACCCGCTTTATGTCCGGCGAAGTGCGCGCTAGCCTTCCGTGCGCACCCAGTTGGCAACGTTCCAGTAGCTGTACTCGAAGTCGCTCATGGCGACATTGTCGGCGTTGAGCGTGTTGCTGATGGCGTACTTGTCGGCGGCGCGGTTGACCAGCGGCACCACCGCGACATCGTCGATGAGGATGTCGTTCATCTGGATGAAGAGCTGGGCGGCCTTTTCGATGTCGGTTTCCAGCCGCACCTGCTCGAACAACTTGTCGAACTCGGGGTTGTTGTAGCGCTGGTAGTTCTGGCCGTTCCAGTCATTCGATTTCTGGGCGATGTTTTCGCCGTCCGGCCCGGCGTACCAGTTGATCATGTACGCCACCGGGATCGGGGTGGTGGCGTTGTTGGTGTACATGTCGACATCCCAGTACATGTGGTTGATGTTCTGCTCGTTGCCGGGGGAACCGTCGAAGAAGATGCCAGCATCGATCTGGATCAACTGGACCTTGAAGCCCATCTTCTCCAGCGATTGCTTGATGATGGCTTGTGTTTTCTGGCGCACGTCGTTGATGGTGGTGGCGTAGGTCATGCTCAATTCGACGCCGTCCTTGGCGCGAACGTCGCCCTGCATGGTCCAGCCTGCATCTTCCAGGAGTTGGGCTCCCTTGTCGACGCTCCACTCCCACGAGGTGTTGGGCGACTCCATCGACGGCAACCCGGCCAGGATGTTGGCGGTCGGCGGCTCGCCCTCGCCGTACAACTCCTTGGAGATGACGTCGCGCTGGGCCGAGAGATTGAGCGCCTGACGCACCGCCTTGTCCGAGAAGAAGGGATGCTTGGTGCTCATCTCGGCGCGCTGCCCGTCGACCTCCTTGTTGGGGTCGGCGAACTGGATCTGGATGCGCTCCACGCTGGTGCCGGGGGCCGTCACCAGATGCCCCTTGCCGCCCTTCTCCATCTCGGCCAGGATGTCCGGCGCCACCTGCACATTCCAGGCGAAGTCGAAATCACCGGTCTGAAGCACGGCGCGGGCCGCCGACGCGGCATCGCCGCCGCCCTTGAGATTGATCTTGGAGAAATAGGGCTTGGTCGGCTCTCGATACTTCTCGTTGATGACATACGTGATCTGGTCGTTGGCGGCAAAGGTGTCGACCACGTAGGGACCAGTGCACACCGGTTTCTGCAAGAAGGCCTCGTTGGCCGCCGCGGCGTCCTCGACATCCAGCACGTGCTTGGGATAGACGTAGCCCCAGCGGGCCCCGGCATGCGGTTCGAACCAGTTGGCGGTCGGGTTGGTGAACGTAACCTTGGCTGTGTGCGCGTCTTCGGCGGTGATCTCCTTGATGATGCCGTACACCCCGGCGCTGACCGAGGCATTGGCCGGATCCATGATCCATTGCCAGGTGAACACCACGTCGTCGGCCGTCAGCGGCTCGCCGTCGCTCCACACGATGTCGTCGCGCAGCTTGTAGGTGACGCTGCCAAGATCCTCGGCCAGCAACCCATTCTGAACGGTGGGCACTTCGGTGATCAGAACGGGGATGAGCGTACCGTCCGGCAGGTAGCTCATCAGCGATTCGAGCGTAACGCAGGCGGCCAGGTAGTCCTTGTCGCCGGTGGAGACGTGGGGGCTGACCATTGTCGGGGCTTGCCACTGGATCAGCTTCAGTTCGCCGCCCTCGCCGCGCGTTTTGCCCTCCGTGCCGCCAGAGGGCGCAGCAGCGCCGGTTTGCGCCGCCACGCCCCATCCGACGTGCGGGCGCGGTCCCGCCGCGACCTGCTCGGCGCGCAACACGAAGCTGACGATCGGCAGCCCGACGCCCAGCGCCAGCGCGCGCATCGTGAATTCGCGGCGACCGATCTCGCCTGTCCGCAATTTGGCGTGCAATTGAGAGAACGGTCCGTTCGGAGTCTGGTTCGCCATCGTCGGGATGCTCCTTCGCTCGCAGCATGTCCACCTCGGCGCCGCATCGCGCCAAGGAGCCGGCGACGTTGCCGGCCAAGGGTGCACATTGTACGGCGCTTCGCGCGCATCCGCCGCGCCTATGTTTCGGGTTCGGCGACAGTCAGGATGACGCTGGACCCCTCCACCGCCGGGTCGACGATGGCGTACTCGCCGGCGGGCAACCCAGCCAGCGCCAGGCTTTCGCGCCCGCCGGGTTCGACGGCGAGCAGCCCGACGATCGGTCCTTCTGCTTCGGCGACGGCTGCGGCCGGGTTTTTCGTGGGGGAGTCGGCGACCTGCACCACTCGGAACACATGCGGTTTGGCGCCGTAGTTGACGCCCTGCAACACGATCGTATCGATTCGGGTCAACTCGGTCGATTGATCGAGAACGACGATGGCGGCATCGTCGGCGATGGAGAAGCTGAGCACCGCGTGGTCGCTGTCCGGCCGCGGCGGCAACAGGATTTCTTCATCGAGGCGGAGCTGGTCGCCGGTTTGCGCGAGGAACCAACGCGCATCGACGCGCTCGTATGGGCCGCGCTGGTAGGCGATGTCGATACTGGCGCGGCCATCGGCGTAGGTGGCGACATCACCGGTTCCCAGCAACTCCATCGGACCGAGCTGCAACTCCGGCAGCGCGGCTTCGGCAGCCTGGGCGTCGGCAAGCCCGAACGAACTCTGCAGGAAACGGGGGGTGGCCAGCGCGAGCGCGGCCCCGAGATCGTCGACGTTCCAGCAGGCGACGAAGTTGTCCACCGTGGCGAGCGTGCGGCTGGAGATTTCCGCGCTGGCGGGGGTGGCGGCCAACTCGACCGTCGCCGTCGAAGCGGCGCCGCGTTCGGCGGTCATGACATCGGCGGCGGGGGGCGGCGCGCAGCTCGCGGCCGGGGTGGCGCTCTGGGCGGCGGCAGGTGCGACCAGCACCCCGCCGAGCAGCAGCGCACCGAGTGCGGGTGCAATCTGGCGCATGAGCGCGCGATGACGGGCGAACATCGACGACTCCTCTCCGTTGGCCCCGTTGCCGGGGCGCTAGCGGCTCCACTGCCGGAGTGTACCCATGCCGCGGGGATCGAGGCGATTGGACCGGCGATCCTGCGGTGCACACCTGTAACCGGGTCCGGCAGGGAGCCCGGCTGCGACAGCGTTCTCGAATTTCAGGCGGGATCCTTCACGCGTCTTCGTCAGCATCAGCATGGGGACGCGATGCCCAGACATATGGGGGCCACGACTTTGTCGATGCGGCGATCTCGTCGCGCCAATACGCCGGGCGCCCCCAAACGTTCTCGATTCGATCGCTCACCGACTGGACTAAAAGTTGTCGGTCATGTGAAGCCGTCCGTGCCTCTACCGCTCCACCTCAAATGTCGTCGCCATGCCCAGCGCCAGATGCGGCGTGCCGTCCTCGGCGGGGAACAGGCAGACCACCGTGTAGCGCCCCGGCTCCAACCCGGTCAGCACCAGATCGGCTCGGCCGCCGGCCGGCACAGTGGCCTGCCCGACGTAGGTTGTCTGTTTCGGCAGCGCGGGGCCGGCGGCGCGCAGCAGATCCTCGGTCGTGAATCCTGCGGCGAAGCGCAGCACCAGCATCTCGTGATCCTGCGCGGCCAGGTTCTCGCCGCGCAGCACGACATCCGGCCCGCTCGTCGTCGTCGGGTCGATCGCGATCGCATAATCCTGCAGCGTCACCGACAGCAGATCGGCGTCAGCAGGGGGGATCAGCGGCAGCGCCTGCTCGCGGTCCACTCGCCACGTGCTCTGGTTGGGCGTCCGCTCACCGGCCGGCGCTTTCTCGAAGTCCCAGCGGGAGCGCAGCAACTGGCGGCCGACCACCGAGACGACTTCGGCGCTGACCCGCCCGGGGCCAAGTCGCCGACCGTCCGTCACCGAAACGATGCGCGTTTCGACTGGCCCGAGTTGCGGCGCAATCTGCAGATACTCTTCAGGCGAGAGCGGCAGATCGCTGGCGTAAAGCTGTCCCAGGTAGCGCGCGGTCGCCAGTTCGACGACCGTCCCAGCCTTGCCTTGGCTCAAACAGGCGGCCAACGCGCGGGCCACCGTA
The DNA here is from genome assembly GCA_020847015.1 of Thermomicrobiales bacterium. Taxonomy (GTDB): domain Bacteria; phylum Chloroflexota; class Chloroflexia; order Thermomicrobiales; family UBA6265; genus CADCWF01. Next base: position 12,920 of record JADLCW010000486.1, read on the forward strand.
TCCAATTCGGCCGTCAGCGCGGCGCTTTCCATGTCCGCCGCGCTGGTCGCCACTGGGGTTGCATCCGAAACGGGAAGCGGCGTCGCGGCGACCGGCGCGACGACGGCGGCCGGAATGGCGCAGGGCGCGGCTGCCGCCGCATTCTGCACGCCGACCTCGCTCGCAGCCGGACCGCCGATCGCGACGGTAAGCGCCGCGACCATGGCCACCACGCGCCACCCGCCCGGCGCACGGCTTCGGGGAGGTTGGGCAGGTGGCAGATGGCGCTGACGTTTCGGTCGTCCCGGCACGAGTCGATCCCTCCGCGGCCGAGCGCCGCTGCTGGCGCGTGCGGGGGCGCGTCGTACGTGCGGGGATGGCGCTATTGTAGCGGAGTCGGGGGCGATGACCGCCGACCGCCGCGGCGTCCGAAGCGCGGCGGGGTTAACCGGCGCGGGCGCGTCGGTCACGGAGAAGGATGCTGATGGACCCGTTTGCGGTAAACCAGCGCGCCAGTCACCACCATTCGACCGACGAATGGAACGAGGCGATCGTGCGCACGGTAGCCCACCTCGCGGCGCAATTGACCGTGGCCCAACTGCGATTGCGGGCGCTGGCGACCGATCTCGCCGAGCGCGATGCGGTGATCCCGGAGCGCGTCAA